>JARFQH010000403.1 GCA_029287875.1 Desulfobacteraceae bacterium
TAGTGCCGTCTCGTGGGCTCGGAGATGTGTATAAGAGACAGGAATTAAGAAAAGGCAAGATCAGGGGGGCAAAGGTCCTAAAAATAGACTAGTTTCCGTCCATAAATGGCCCTTTTCCGCAATTTTGGCGTCAATCACGCCTCTGGCGTGACAGGCCGGGATTCGTTTGTGCGTCTGGGCAGCACCAGGTTCAAGACAACACCGATGATTCCGGCCAGTCCGATCCCTCCCAGGGTGAAAAGTGTCATCCCCCCGATACCGAACACCAGAATGACGGCGACAATGATCATGTTCCGCGCTTCGGTCAGGTCCTCTCCGGCCCTCACGAGGGTGTTCAGCCCAACCACCGTGATGGCGCCGAAAAGCAGCAGCATGATGCCACCCATCACCGGTACCGGGATCGTCTGCAGCAGGGCTCCCAATTTTCCGACAAACGCCAGCAGGATAGCGAAGACCGCCGCCCATGACATGATGCGCGGATTGTACAAGCGGGTGAGGGTGACCGCACCGGTCACTTCTGAATACGTCGTATTCGGTGGTCCACCCAAAAATGAGGCCATGCACGTGGCCAAACCGTCGCCGAGCAGGGTACGGTGAATGCCCGGGTCTTCCAGGTAATCCTTGCCGGTGACACTGCCGATGGCCAGAATGTCTCCGAAGTGTTCGATGGCCGGCGCGATCGCCACCGGAACGATGAAGATGACGGCTTCGAGGTTCCAGCGCGGGAAGACAAAGTTCGGTGAGGCCACCCAGGCGGCTTTGGCGACCGGCGACAGGTCGATCAAGCCGAAGGGAATCGAGGCAAAATAACCGACACCGACACCGATTAGAATAGGGATCAACCGCAGCAGCCCTCGACCCAGCAGAGAGACGAGAATGGTGGCCGCGAGGGTGGTCATGGATACGATCAGGGCCGTTTTTTCCGGCACCAGAACGGCCGATCCGTCGCCGGTTTTACCGATGGCCATGTGAACGGCCACCGGTGCCAGGATCAGGCCGATGACCATGATGACCGGCCCTACGACCACCGGCGGCAGAATACGGTGCAAAAAGCTGCGGCCGAAGAACTTGACTCCGATGCTCAGCAGTATGTAGACCAGACCGGCCGCAGCCAAACCGCAGAGGGTAGGGGGGATCCCCCAGGTTTGCACCCCGTAGATGATCGGTGCAATGAACGCGAAGGAAGAAGCCAGAAAAACCGGCACCATCCGTTTGGTCACCGCCTGAAACAGCAGGGTGCCCGCTCCGGCAGTAAACAGGGCCACGTTGGGATCGAGTCCGGTCAGAAGCGGGACCAGTACCAAGGCGCCGAAAGCGACAAAAAGCATCTGAGCGCCCACGAGGGGGCCCTTGTAGCCGAGATGGTTTTCGACAGGCGCATCCTTCTGCGTCATGGAACCTTCCTCCTCTCAATTTATTTCGTCCCGAAAATCTTGTCTCCGGCATCGCCGAGGCCCGGCAGAATATAGCCGATATCGTTCAGCTTTTCATCAATAGCGGCCACGTAGATGTCGACATCGGGATGAAATTTTTCTACTCGCTCGATCCCTTCGGGGGCAGCGACGAGAAAAAGACCCTTGATGATTTTGCAACCGGCGGCTTTCAACAAGGTAATGGTCTCGACCACGGTGCCTCCGGTGGCCAGCATGGGGTCGAGAATCAGCGCAATCCGTTCCTCGATTGCACCGGTCAGCTTGACGTAATATTTGACCGGTTTCAGCGTATCTTCGTTGCGGTAGAGTCCGACGACGCTCACCTTGGCAGAGGGGATCAGATCGAGTACGCCGTTCATCATTCCGAGCCCGGCCCTTAGGATCGGTACGACGGTGATCTTCTTGCCCTTGATCCTTTCCACTTCCACCGGACCGGCCCAACCCTGTATGATTTCCTTTTCGGTTTCCATGTCCTTGGTGGCTTCATAGGTGAGCAGGTTGCCCAGCTCGGAAGCAAGGTCCCGAAAATCCTTGGTCGTGATCTTTTGTTCCCGCATCAGCCCCAGTTTGTGCTTGATGAGCGGATGGTTCACCTCATGGACCGGCATGGCGCCTCCTTAGAGTCTTAGGTCGTTACTTCTGCGCAAGAAGAGAAAATATGTTGTTACAGTGAAACCACTTGGTTTATCGGAATAGGGTTTCAGGTGTCAGGTGTCAGCATCCCCTAAATCCTGAAACCTGAAACCCGAAACCTGAACACTGATTTGGTTGCGGCCAAACTCATATGTTGAGTATGTGTTTCCGTAGAAGATGTTGTGCGTTTGGTAAGTGCTCACTTATCAATAACGTCACATTTTGGACGCCGATGCATCCCGTCCGGCTGCTGGTGCAAAAACTCGGAATATCAAGATATTCCGGTGTTTTCGCGCCTTACCGGCGGGGCGCCTCAACGTCAAAATCGCAAACTTATTTTTGTGAACCCTTAGAGGCAGGCAGAGGGGAGGAATACCGGAGTCCGGTATCCTCCCTTCTTATATGGCTCGGGGCATTGGAATATAGGGAAAACGCCAGGATGTCAAGAATACAGATGCAGCGACCATACGATTACCACGTACCCAACGGCCGGGTCACCGTGAAATGAAAGGGGTCCTTGACCAGTTTTTCGGATGCCGTCGGTATGGTGTTGGAAATAGCGGTAAAGGGCAGAGAGAGGACGAACACGGCCGAACCGAGGATAGTGGCTGCGGCGCTAATTGGCCGCATGACACACAGATCAAAAGTCATGGAAAGGGCGTTGTTGGGGTAGGGTTCGTCAACCTCGGCCTGGGCCAGCACCTGACTGCCGAGTGGAATGAGAACCAGAGAAAGTGCGATTAAAAGAACCGTGGATTGTTTGACCAATTTATGCATATATTCCTCCTCTATCCTTGTGGTTGCCGAAAACCTGTCCGATTCAATTTTATCCCGTATTATACTATAGTGTGGGATAGTTATCAAATAATCTGTTCAATGGGTCCATAAATGAGGAAAAATGCCGGACTTAACGACCGACAGACTGGATACCATCGAAGTGGCGGCCGCGCTGCCGGTCTACCAAACCTTCACTTACAGTCTGCCGGATGATCTTATCGGCTTGGCGACTCCCGGCATGCGGGTCCTGGTTCCCTTCGGGCGGCGCCGCGTCACCGGTTACGTGCTCGGATATCATCGGCCGCCGCAGCAGATAGAAATAAAGTCGGTTCTGGATCTTCTTGACGACACGACCCTGTTTCCGGAAACGATGGTTCCCTTTTTTCGCTGGATTGCCGATTATTACATCCATCCCATTGGCGAGGTGATCAAGTGTGCCCTGCCCGGCGGCCTTAACAGTTACGATTTTGCCACGATGTCGATCACGGATGCCGGGCGAAGGGCATTGCAGACGAAGACGTCGGAAATCGAAGCTCAGATTTTGAAACTGGTCGAAAACGGGAACAGGCGTTTGACAGACATCGGGTCGGCCTTGAAAGGCCGGGTACCGTACGCGGTTTTCGACACGCTTCAAAGGCGCGGTTGGGTGTCGATCGGGCGTGAACTGAGGGGAGATCGGATTCGACCCAGGATCGAGGTGTTCGTTGCCCCGGCGCCGGCTGCTCCCGACCCCGGCCCGCTGGCCGGTCAGCGGAAGAAAATTTGGGAGTGTGTGACGGCCGTCGGTGACATGTCGATCAAAAACATGCAGACTGATTTGCGGACCACGCGGACAACCATTAACGCCATGGTTGAAAGCGGTTATTTGAGCCTCTCGAGCAGACCGGTCTACCGCGACCCTTTCGGCGACGCCGTTTCTCCCGACAATCCGTTGGTCCTGAACAGTGACCAGCACGCGGTCGTGAATAAAGTGACCGATTGTCTGGGGCAGGGATTCGCGGCCTTTCTATTGGCAGGTGTCACCGGCAGCGGCAAGACCGAAGTCTACCTGCAGCTGGCAGCTGCGGTCATCGGCCGGGGGTACCCGGTTCTGATTCTCATACCCGAGATTGCGTTGATTTCCCAGATCGAGCGTCGATTCAGGGCTCGTTTCGGCGACCGGGTGGCCGTGCTGCACAGCGGTCTGACGGCCGGTCAGCGATACGATCAGTGGCTGCGCATTCGTCGCGGGGAGGTTCAGATAGCCATTGGCGCCCGTTCGGCTGTATTTGCACCTTTTCAGCGTGTCGGCCTGATTGTCGTCGACGAAGAACACGACACGTCATACAAACAGGAGGGCCGTCTGCGCTACAACGCCTGCGATCTGGCCGTGGTGCGGGCCAAGCTGGATAAAGGCGTGGTGCTGTTAGGATCCGCGACGCCCTCGATCCAGTCCTATTATAATGCCTCTCAGGAAAAATTTATCGAATTAACTCTGGCCAAACGTGTTGAAGAGCGGTCGCTGCCGGAGATCACTGTGGTCGATCTGCGAAAAACCAGAGACCTGCGCGGCAGCGGACGCTTTATCACCGCCGAACTGCACCAGGCCATGACGGACTCCCTGGCGCGCGGTGAACAAGTGCTGCTTTTTCTGAACCGACGCGGTTTTGCCAGTTTCCCGGTCTGCCGGGACTGCGGCGAATCGATTAAATGTAAAAACTGTGATA
>JARFQH010000228.1 GCA_029287875.1 Desulfobacteraceae bacterium
AGTCAAGCCGGATCTGATCGTGCTCGACATCATGCTGCCGGTCATCGATGGGCTTTCCGTTTTGCGGGCCATCCGGCTGGAGGACGAACGCCTGCCGATCCTGATTCTGTCTGCCAAAGCCGCTTCGGACGACATTATCAAGGGCCTCTCCTGGGGCGTGGACGACTACCTGACCAAGCCGTTCAACCTGGAAGAGTTCCTGTTGCGGGTGGATCGACTCATCAAGCGCGCCGCCTGGAACCAAAGAGATGCGCAAGCAGGCGCAACGACCGAGACCATCTACCGGTTCGGAGGGAACACGATCGATTTTGAAACCAGCACCGCCACCTGCCGGCAGGGCAACATCATTCTGACCGAGCAGGAGACCAAACTTATCAAACTGTTTATCGCAAATCGCGGAAAACCCCTGTCACGCGCCATCCTCCTCGAGGTCGGGTGGGGATATACCCGCAACATCACGAGTCGAACGGTCGACAATTTCATCGTGCGCCTGCGCAAATATTTCGAGGAAAATCCCCGTGAACCGCGCTATTTCAAGAGTTTGCGCTCGGTCGGGTACGTATTCGATCCCGACCCGCCCGGTTAACAGAAGGGAGAGACAGACCCGGCCGTGAGGCCGACAACCGGATGACCCATTTTAAAATTTCTACCGATCGCAATTTATCTAAGGCCCCCAATATCCGATCAATTTCCACGATATCCCTTTGGCGTTTCGACTGTTTCTCGGCACAAACCTTTTTGTAAAACATTTGTAAAACAAGCCATCCATCTTGTCATTCTCACCGCTTCCTTTTATCATGGTATAGTGGGTTTAAAATCGATGGTCGGTTTCGACTATATCCGAGCCATTTTAAACCGATAAAATCGAAACAAAAACCTAAACCAAGGCAAACCACATGAAACTAAATGAATTGCGGATCGGAAACCTTACCAGTCGACTTCCCATAGTCCAGGGTGGCATGGGCGTCGGCATATCGATGGCGGGTCTGGCTTCCGCAGTCGCCAATGAGGGCGGCATCGGTGTGATCTCTGCCGCCATTCCGGGTATTCACGAGCCTGATTTTGCGACAAACAGCGCCCGGGCCAACATCAGGGCCTTGAGAAACGAAATCAGAAAAGCGCGCAAAATGACCGACGGCGTCCTCGGCGTCAACGTGATGGTTGCGCTGACCGATTTCAGTGCCATGGTGCGGACATCCATCGAAGAAGGCATCGATATCATCTTTTCTGGTGCCGGATTGCCACTGGACCTGCCGGGTTACCTCGTTGAAAAAGCCAAAACGAAACTGGTGCCGATCGTGTCGTCGGCAAGGGCGGCGAAAATCATCTGCCAGAAATGGCTGTCCCGCTTTAACTATCTGCCGGATGCAATGGTGGTGGAAGGCCCCAAGGCCGGTGGGCACATCGGTTTCAAGGCCGAACAGATCGACGACCCGGATTTCACCCTCGACCACCTGGTCACGGAGGTCATCGACGCGCTCAAGCCCTATGAATCCGGACACCAAAAGATACCGGTCATCGCGGCCGGCGGCGTCTACGGTGGCGAGAACATTCACTATTTTCTCAAATTAGGGGCCGCCGGCGTCCAGATGGGGACCCGTTTTGTGGCCACGCATGAATGCGATGCCGACGATGCTTTCAAGCAGGCCTATGTCGACGCCAAAGAGGAGGACATGGTGGTCATTAAAAGTCCGGTCGGACTGCCGGGCAGGGTCATCCGCAATGACTTTACCGAGGCCGTGAATCAGGGCAAAAAGAAACCCTTCAAATGCCCCTTTCATTGCATCAAAACCTGCGATTCAAGCAAGAGTCCTTACTGCATCGCCATGGCGCTTGGCAATGCCCGCAAAGGCAAACTCAAGCATGGCTTTGCCTTTGCCGGAAAAAACGCTTACCGGGTCGAAAAGGTCGTGTCGGTGAAGGAGTTGATGACCACCCTGATGGAAGAGTTCGGCCGGGCGGCGGCGGAAAGTGACGTGCAGAAAGAGGAAGTATACAGGCGCTGCAATATAGACCTCGGACCGGGAACCCGTGTACCGCAAAAATGTGAAGATTCTGCTTGGCTTTTTTAATAAAAAGATTATTATGGATCCAATCAATAAAGGTCTGTCCTTAATTGGCAGGCCGGTTTCGCACTGAAGGTAAGATCCATTTATCACAGTGGCACCTGCAGTCGGGGACCATGGGAAATTTAAAAGAAAGGAGGTTGTCACTATGGCAAGTGGAACTGTGAAGTGGTTCAACGAAAAAAAAGGGTATGGTTTCATTGAATCCGAAGATGGAACGGATGTGTTCGTTCATCATTCGGGTATCAATGCCACCGGTTTTAAAACGCTTCATGAAGGCGACCGTGTAACCTTTGACATTGAGAAGGGTCAAAAGGGTCCGGCGGCCGTCAATGTGACCGTGGTTTAGATTACCATTTTCCGGATTCGGAAGGGCACCCTCGCGTCAGAACGAGGTGTGCCCTTTTTATTTAGAACGAAAATAGAATCAGACCCGCAAATAGAAATTTGAAACTTGAAACTCGAAACTCAGAACCCTCAACCCGGAACCAGCGGTGGCTTAAGGACCCTGAGCGTTTAGTCGATAAAATCGATGATATCCTTTAACTGACAAAACTGATCTAGCCGACTCAACGGGCTCAACTGACACAACCGAACAAGGCAGGCACCTCCGACCGTATGAACGGTTTCGAAAGACGGCTGAAACTCGCCGCAACGGGCTCTAAACCCGGACCAGTCCCGTCTTCAAATAATGAGTCCGGATGCACGCTTGCGGATCAGAGCGTCTATCCGGTGGCGTCTGGCAACATAAAGGCAAACGTCAGTCTCCGCTTGAAGGCTCCTGCAGCTTTTTGCGGCACCTTGCGGCCAATTCACGATCGCCAAGGGCCTGATAGCAATCCAGTATAAACCGCATCACCTGCCGGTCGTTCTGAAACGGAAGCAGTCGGATTAGAGCGCTGTCGAATTGCCCTAAATTCAGGAGACTGATGCCCAGAGAGATGTTGAGAGGGTCGTGGTCGGGGAAATGCCGGACGGCCTCTTGGAGGATGTCACGCGCGGTATCGTGCCGTCCGGCCTTTTGAAGCAGGATACCCAGACCCAGGAACGCCCGCGGATCTGGATGATAGCTCAGTGCTTTGCGGTACAGGAACTCGGCCAGCTGCGGCTTGTTCGGGATGGCCTCGACGGCGGCGTAATCCCCTTGGTCGAAGGTCATGGCCAGGCGGGAAAGAAAATCGGCATGCAGCGGGTAGAGATCTTTTTGCTCCACCAAATCGAGGGACCGCACGAAATCCGGTAAATTTTCGTGGAAAGCGGCCCGCAGCATCCGGCCGAAAGACAACACCTGGTCCCGGTCGAGATTCGGATCGGTTTCGAAGTAAAGGATGTCTTCGATACGATCTAGCCATATGTCGTCGGTTACGCCGAAGAGCCGCCGATAAACGTCATACAGGGCAGTTCCGGGGAAAAGGTCGAGAATGTAGAAGACGGCCCCGAACGGTTTGATGCGGCGCATCAGCTCGATCGACTCCTGAATCGACTCACGGCTCTCGCCCGGGCAGCCATAGATGAAATAAGCTCGGGACAAAATGCCGTAACGGGTGGTCAAGGAAAAGGCTTGCTCGATTTGAACGGTGGTGAAGGTTTTGTTCAGCAGACGCCGAATCTTCTCCGACCCGCTTTCCACGCCAAAGCTGATCTGGATGCACCCGGCTTTGCGCATCCAATACAGGATCTCCTCGTTGATCATATCGACCCGGGATATGGCCTGCCAGGTGATATCGAGACCGCGCTCGAGGATCAGACGGCATACCTCGATAACCTTTTGGCTGTTAACGGTGAAGGTATCGTCGCAAAAGAAAAAATGGCCCACGCCCTTCCGGTTCAAGAGTTCCAGCTGTTCCACAAAATACGCGGCGGAATGAAAGCGGACCCTGCGATGCCAGAATCCGGGGGAGCCACAGAAGGTGCAGTTTCCGGGACAACCGCGGGTGAGCGAAACGTGCTGGTAGGTAAAGAAACGGGCCGGGTTGGGCAGAGTGTCGAGACTGGCCACCGGTTGGGCCGGTTCGGCGCAAACCGGCTTGCCGTCGCGCCGCAGAGCGAGGCCGCCGACGGCCGGTATGTCGCTTGCCCGGCCGGATTCCAGGCAGCGGATAAGTTCGAGGAAGCAGACCTCCCCCTCCCCCAAGACGACGTAATCGATGTCGACGAAGTTGGCCAGCAAATGCTCCCACAAATAGGTGGCGCCGATGCCGCCGAAGACAATGTGCACGGCCGGGTCGATCTCGCGAGCGATCTTGGCGATATCGATTCCGCCCCACCGGTTGGCGTGCAGAATCGAAAACCCGATGATATCCGGCCTTGTTTTCTTCAACGCCTCCCGAATCTCCTGCGGCCTGCGGTGGATATCGTACCAGTTCAAAATCTCGACGTCGTGGCCGTGCTGCCGGCAAAGTGCCGCCACGAAAAAAATCCCCTGCGGCAACACACGGATCTCCTCGACGTGTACACGCTCTTCGAGAAAGTAGGGATAAATGAGCAGAATCTTCATGCTGTATCGGCTTTCGTATAATTGTGGTCTAAAAATCCCTTCCGTTATCGGTGACTTATAATATAGAGCCCCCAATTTCACCGAGAATGGCTGCCAATGATCCGCCACGATTTGACATTTGACCGTGATAGCGTATCATAAAACCAGTATTCAGTACCTTGCTTCGGGGAATTGCCGCATGTCATTCCCCGAGCGATTGAAACCGTCTGATCCTGGTATGAAAAAAAAACCCCGTTACATCCATGCCGTTCTTTTCGACTTCGACGGCACCCTCACCCGGCCGGAATCGCTCAACCTCAACGTCATCAAGCGCCGGATCGGTTGCCCCGCGGACAGCTATTTACTCGAATACATCGAAACCCTGCCGTCAGCGGACGAACGGCAAAAAGCCCTCGAAGCGGTCGATCAATTCGAACTGGCTGCCGCAGCGGAAGCCAAGCCGAACGACGGTGCCGAAGAGCTTGTCGGCTACCTGCACACTGTCGGGGTGCGGGTGGGAATCGTCACCCGCAACAGCCACCAATCGGTTCTGCGCGCCCTGCACAACTTCAAACGGATCGACGTCGCCGACTTCGACATAATCGTTTCACGGGACGAACCGGTCAATCCAAAGCCAAGCGGCGACGGGATTCATTTGGCAGCGCGCCGTCTTAACGTCGCGGTGGCCGAAGTGCTCATGGTCGGCGACTACGCGATCGACATCGAGGCCGGGATACGGGCCGGCGCCATCACCGTTCTGCTTGACAACCACCTGCCGAAAGCCGGGCAAGACGTGCCGAGCGACTTTACCGTCGAACACCTGGCCGACATACAGAAAATCGTTCGACACGGACGGCCCCTGCCCGGCGGGAAACTCCCCAATGACCTGCTGGAGGAGTTTCTGGTTCAATTCGGTTTCGACGATCCTGCCGTGTTGACCAAGCCGGGCATCGGCGAGGATACTGCAGCCGTCGACATCCGGGAGGATGAGGTGCTGGTTCTCAAATCGGACCCGATCACCTTCGCTACGGAGGGCATCGGCAAATACGCCGTGTTGGTCAACGCCAACGACATCGTCACCGCCGGGGCAACCCCGCGTTGGTTCCTGGCGACCTTGATGTTCCCGATCGGCACCAGCGCCTTCATGATCAGGGATGTGATGGAAGAGCTGAGCACCGTCTGCCGCTCATGCAGAATCACGCTTTGTGGTGGCCACACCGAAATAACCGATGCGGTCACCCGGCCGGTTGTCACCGGAACCCTGGCGGGGACCGTTACCAGAGGCGGTCTGATCGATAAACGCGGCATCAAGACCGGAGACCTGGTACTGATGACGAAAGCCGTCGCCGTCGAGGGCACAGCCATCATCGCCCGGGAATTCGGTACCCGGCTGCAAAACCTCGGCCTGCCGCCGGCCGAGATAGAAACCTGTCGCCGGTTTCTTGACAACATCAGCGTCTTGCCTGAAGCGGCAATCGCCGTGACCGTTAGCGGCGTCAGTGCCATGCACGATGTCACCGAAGGCGGACTGGCCACCGCCCTGGAGGAACTCAGCATTGCCGGTAACCACCGCATCCGGATCGACATGCACAAAATACCTGTTTATTCTGAAACAGCCCGAATCTGCGGTCTTCTGGGACTCGATCCTATGGGCCTGATTGGTTCTGGCAGCCTGCTGCTGTGTTGCCGACAATATGCTTGCGACCAACTGCTGTGGGAACTACGAAAGGCCGGCATCGAGGTGAGCGTGATCGGCGAAATTCGCGAGCCCGGCAAGGGAATCGACGCCCGGCACCAGCTCCAGCCGGTCACTTGGCCGCGATTCGAGGCAGATGAAATCACACGCCTTTTTTCCGCATGACGCCTTTCTTGAAAATAGCGAAGGAGAGATCGAGGGTTTCCCGTAGAAAATCTTTATCGGCGTTGATGATGCGTTTGCTGCTGGTCCATAGGACGACCCCTGAAAAAAGCGACCAGAAAATGTCGGAAAGCGCCACCGGATGCATGTCGACAAAAGTACCGTTTTTGACACCCTCCTTAAAGATGCGCGCCATGCCGCCGATCGACTTGCGTGACAACTCTTTGATCTCCTCGAGGAGTTCGGGCGACAGGTTTTTGAGGGTTTCGCTCGATTGGAGGTGAAACATGTTAATGATCACGAGTGGATCGAACTCGTAGACATCATACATGGCCTTGATCATCGCATCCAATTTCTGCTCAGGATTGAGATCCCTGGTATTCTCAACGTGTTCCACCCGGATGTGGAGGTACTGCAAAATTCTGAGTGAAAGCGACGCATAGAGTTCTTCTTTGTTCTTGAAATAAAGATAGAGCGTACCCGGGCTGAGCTCGGCTTCACCGGCGATATCGTCCATGGTCGCCTTGTTGAACCCTTTTTCAGAAAACACCTTCTTGGCAGCGACGATGATCTGCTGCCGCCGTCTTTCCCGCTCCCGTTCCTTCCGTTCCTGTATCCCCATAATCGCTCAGCTCCGTGAATCAGATTTATTTTCAAAATAGTCTGTAGT
>JARFQH010000030.1 GCA_029287875.1 Desulfobacteraceae bacterium
GTGTTGGACTGGTCCTACAAAACCACATGTTGCGGTGCCAGCATCGGTATCGGTCGACGGGATATCCAGGAATCGCTTACCGCCCGGCTGTTGGAAAAAGCACGACAAACCGGCGCCGAGGCCGTCGTGGTTTCCTGCCCGCTGTGCCAGGCCAACCTCGATCTCATGCAAAGAGACAGGACATCCGGGCACCTGCCGGTTTTCTACTTTACGGAGTTGCTGCGCCTGGCATTCGAGGCTGAAAACGGATCTGCCGGGTGGTTCCGGATGCACATTGCCGATCCGGTACCCCTGTTGAGAGCAAAGGACTTGCTGCGGTGAATGGTCGAAATATAACGGAAGCCGACGCCGGCCATGCGATCGGACGGGTGATCGTCATCGGCGGCGGAATCGGCGGTATCCAATGTGCGCTCGACCTGGCCGACACCGGATTTTATGTCTACCTGCTCGACAAGACCCACACCCTGGGCGGGACCATGGCCGGCCTGGACAAGACCTTTCCCACCAACGATTGTTCCACCTGCATGTTTTCCCCCAAGCTGGTTCAAGCGGCCGGCAATCCCAATATCGAGATCATCCCCTCCAGCCGCCTGTTGGACCTTACGGGTGAACCGGGACGATTCACGGCCCGTGTCGAAAAACAGCCGCGCTTCATCAACGTTGACAAGTGTATTGCCTGCGGCCAGTGCGCGGAAAAGTGCCCCAAGAAGGTGCCCGATGCATTCAACGGAGAGTTGGGGTTCCGCAAGGCGGCGTTTCTGACTTTTCCCCAGGCCGTTCCGTTGAAATACGCCCTGGACGCGGAACATTGCCTTTATCTGACCCGCAAGCGCTGCGGCCTGTGTCAGAAAATTTGCCCCACCGGGGCGGTCGAATTCGACCAGCAACCGGAAATGGTTGACCTCGAAGCCGGAGCCGTCGTGCTGTCGACCGGTTTCGAACCGGCGCTGACGGTTCGGGATGGAGAATACGGCTATGGTCGTTATCGCAATGTCGTCACGTCGCTTCAATACGAACGCATGCTGTCCGCCACAGGACCTTATGCCGGGCATCTGCAGCGCCCATCGGACGGCCGGTTGCCGAAGAAGGTGGCCTGGATCCAGTGTGTGATGTCGCGGGATGCGGCCCGCAACCGGCCGTTTTGTTCATCGGTTTGCTGCATGCACGCCGCCAAACAGGCCGTGCTGACGCGTAGTCACGACCCGGAGACGCAAACCGCCATCTACTTCATGGACATCCGGGCCCACGGCAAGGGGTTCGATGATTACATCGAACGCGCACGTCACGACCACGGCGTGCGGTACCAACGCTCCATGATCTCGCAGGTCTACCTGAATCCGGAAAACGAGAACCTGATCATCGAGACTTTCGACCATCACCTCAACCGCAAGGTGGAACAAGAATATGACCTTGTGGTGCTCTCAAGCGGCTTCAAACCCTCGAGCGGATCGAGCGCTCTGGTCAAGCGGCTGGGATTGACGACCAATCCTTTCGGCTTTCTGGCCGCCGACTACGACGAACCGGTGTCGACCTCGCGGGCCGCGATTTTCGTCTGCGGCGGCATCGAAGCGCCGAAGGACATCCCGGAGACCGTCATCCAGGCCGGTGCCGCTGCGGCGGAAGCGGCGGTGGTCATTCAAACCGGGCGCTATTCGGCCACCTTTTCCGCCGAGGCCATACCGGAAAGGGCCGCCGAGGGCCCACCCAGAATCGGCGTCTTCGTCTGCCACTGCGGGTCGAATATCGCCGGTGTGGTCGACATCCCGCAGCTGATGCAGCGGGTCGAGCGACTACCGAATGTGGCGTTGGCCACCGACTTCATGTTCACCTGTTCGGCCGAAACCCAGCCAAGGCTGATCGAGTTGATGCAAAAACACGAACTGAATCGCGTCGTGGTGGCCGCCTGCTCTCCGAAGACCCACGAACCGCTCTTCCAGGATACCCTCAGAAAGGCGGGCTTGAACCCGTATTTCTTTGAAATGGCCAATATCCGCAACCAGTGCTCGTGGATCCACAGCCAGCAGCCACAGCAAGCCACCGAGAAGTCTTTCCAACTGATCCGGGCGGGTGTTTCGCGGGCTCTGCGCCTGGAACCGCTGACCGATCAGACCTATAGCGTGGATCCCCGGGCGCTGGTCATCGGCGGTGGACTGGCCGGCATGAGTGCCGCGCTGACCTTGGCGGACCAGGGATTTTCGGTCTGCCTGGCGGAAAAAGATACTCACCTGGGAGGATTTGCCCGGCATCTCACCGAAACCTTGGAGGGGGATTCGCCCCAAAAACTGGTTCGCACCCTTGGAGACAGGGTCCGGCGACATCCCCTGATATCGGTTTATCTGAAGAGCTGCCTAACCGCCCACCAGGGTCATCAGGGGAATTTTCGCGGGACTGTCGAAACAAAAGACGGCGGCAATCATGAAATCACTTACGGGGCCGTCATCGTGGCTACCGGCGGCCGGGCTTACGAACCGCGGGAATATCTTTACGCCGAGGACCGGCGCGTGCTCTCTCAGATCGAATTGTCCCGCCGGCTCAAGGAGGACCCGAAGTGGGCCCGAGGTCTCAAGCGGGTGGTCATGATTCAGTGCGTCGGTTCCCGCAACGAGGAATTCAGCTTTTGCAGCCGCGTCTGCTGCAGCGCTGCGGTCAAAAACAGCATTGCCATCAAAGAGATCAACCCTGATGTTCAGATCGTGATTCTCTATCGCGACCTGAGAACTTTTGGATTCAAGGAACTCTACTATTTAAAAGCCCGCCAGATGGGCGTGATGTTCTTTCGCTTCATTCCCGGGGATCAGCCCCGGGTATACAACGATAGCGCCGAAAAGCTGATCGTGGACTTTACCGACCGCAGTTCGCACCAGGATTTTCGGGTGGAATCCGACTTGGTGGTGCTCAGTTCCGGGATGCGCCCTCACGCCGGTGCCGACCAGATTGCGCCGGTCTTGAAACTGCCGCGCGCCCAAGAGGGCTTTTTTCTGGAAGCTCACGTCAAGCTGCAACCCCTGGAATTTGCCTCGCCCGGTATCTTCCTGGCCGGTCTCGCCCACAGCCCCAGGTTCATTCCCGAGGCCCTTGCCATGGCCAAAGGTGCGGCCCAGCAGGCCGCCAAGATTCTCTGCAAAGAGATAATGAGCACGCCGGCAACCGTGGCCGTCGTCGATCCCGACCTTTGCGCCGCCTGCCTGGCCTGCGTGCGATCCTGCCCCTTTGCGGCACCCTTTATCACTTCCGAAGGGGTGTCTGAAATCCCCCCCGCCAAATGCCGTGGCTGCGGAATCTGTGTGGTCGAGTGCCCGGCCCGCGCCATCACCCTCAAACACTGCACCGATGAGCAGATTGAGGCCAAGATCGACGCCTTGCTCGAGTGATGAGGGAGCCCCTCCCTTGAAATGAGATGAGGCGGTATTATATAGTGCATATTCACGCATAGTTTGTTTTGTCTATTGTCGACCGCTGCCCGATACTTCAAGCTTGGGTACATAACACTGTATATCGGCAGTGTTGGTTTAGGTTTTGGATTTCAGGGCTTACCCGCCCGCCCATAATTCCAAATACCAAAATACAAGCACCAAAATACAAATAAATTCTAAATTACACTATCCAAATCTCAAATAAAATCAAAAACCAATAATACTCATTGGCAACCCCCCCAGTTTTGCCGGGGAGACTACCAGAGTTTGACAGTTCCAGAAGCTAATAAATACCTGAGACTTGGAAAAGGAGACCGATAAATTGAGGAAATTGCTGGAATCCGCAGCCGAGGCGGCTATCCAATACCTGGAGAAGATCGACGCACGAAAGGTAGCACCGGCCGCAGAAGCCGTCGATAATCTCGACCTTTTTCGTGAGTCGCTGCCGGAAACAACGGCAGCGCCTGAAACGGTGTTAAAAATTTTGAATGAACACGGATCACCCGCTACGATGGCAATGGCCGGTCCCCGCTTCTTCGGCTTTGTTATCGGTGGTGCTCTTCCCGTTTCTTTAGCCGCGAACTGGTTGGCAGCCGCATGGGATCAAAACAGCGCATTATATCAGGTGACACCTGCAACCGCTGTTTTGGAAGAGGTGGCGATCGAGTGGCTCGTCGACCTTTTCAAGTTGCCCCGCGGAACCGGCGGCGCTTTTGTTACCGGTGCCACCGTGGCCAACTTCACTGCCTTGGCCGCGGCCCGGCACGCGGTTCTCGCAAGGTCGGACTGGAATGTCGAGGCCGATGGGTTGTTCGGTGCGCCTCCCGTTACCGTGGTGGTCAGTGAAGAGTCTCATCCCACGCTCTTCAAGTCACTGGGGATGCTTGGACTCGGCCGCAGCCGCTTCGTCAAGGTCGCGGTCGATCGTCAGGGGCGGATGAGAGCCGATGCACTTCCCCCCATTTCCGGCCCGACGATCATCTGTACCCAGGCCGGCAATGTCAACACCGGCTCTTTCGATCCGATCGGCGACATCTGCGATATCGCTCACCGCAGTGGGGCATGGGTGCATGTCGATGGCGCATTCGGCCTTTGGGCCTCTGCTTCGCCAGTGCTTTGTCATCTGACAGAAGGCGCTGAAAAGGCCGATTCTTGGGCCACCGATGGTCATAAATGGCTCAATGTGCCTTATGACAGCGGAATTGCGCTCGTGTGCGACCCGCACCCTCTTAAGGCGGCAATGGCTATCACCGCGGAGTATCTGCCGACATCGGCCCCCCACAGGAATCCGTCGGACTTTACACCGGAGCTATCCCGCAGAGCGCGTGGTATCGAGGTCTGGGCCGCATTGCGGCATCTCGGTCGAGGAGGTGTTGCCGATATGATAGAGCGGTGCTGCCGCCATGCGAGGCGTTTTGCAGACGGGTTCAACTCGTCGGGATATCGTGTGCTGAACAATGTCGTTTTGAACCAGGTCCTGGTCTCTTTCGGTAATCCGGAAAAGACAAAAAAAGTCATTGCCGGCATCCAGCAAGACGGCACGTGCTACTGCGGCGGCACGGTGTGGCAGGGGCAAGAGGCGATACGGATCAGTGTTTCATCCTGGGCAACAACCGAAGAGGATGTGGAGAAAAGTTTGACGGCGATGCTCAGGATAGCCGACAACATCGAGTGAACCTATCATTCCAATTCGGTGATTGGGGGTCAGGCGATGAATCGGGTTTACGGTATGCAAAAGGAGTTGGACGATATGGTTCAGGAGACGCAAATGGTGTTACAGAGATCAAAAGGCCAGAGGGTAGGATTATACAAAACGGCCATCCTGCTGTCTCAAATCACCGTCTTCTACAATCTGCTGGAAGGGCTCGTATCCGTATTTCTCGGCCTCGAAGATGAGACCCTATCCCTGCTCGGTTTCGGAATCGATTC
>JARFQH010000077.1 GCA_029287875.1 Desulfobacteraceae bacterium
CACCATATCCGCGTCATTGGTGATCACCGCATATATTCTCGGACAGGCCTGGGCCATGTTCAGGATCGATGCATCCGAAGAGCCGAGTGCATAATCCACCATCAGGTTTTCCTGATCCTCCCACTTTGGCGGCGGGGTACCCTTGGGGAAAAGGTCCTTGTCGAAAAGATTGACATATTCAATACCAAGATCCGCAAGCACCTTCTGAAACCTGCGAAATCCGGTCTTCAGCGCCAGCCGCGACATGTCCGTCCACTTGCGTATCCCGGCTTCAAGACTTTCAAAATTCGAAAAACAAGCCGTCCGCAGCTCCTTGATTTCCCGATCACTCAGATTCCGATCAAATCCATCTTCATCCCGACTTATTTTGGTGCCCTATGGCAAATGAAATTATTCTCTTGGTCGACGACAACCAGACCAATCTGCAGATGCTTTTCCAGTTGATCGAGAAAAGTGTTGAGTGCAAGCTCCTGATCGCCAAGAACGGCGAAACCGCACTCTCGATCGCCCGGAAAACCCGGCCTGATTTGATCCTACTCGACATCATGATGCCGGGGATCGACGGTTTCGAAGTGTGCCGACAGCTCAAAGCCGATCCGGCCACCAGCCGGATCCCGGTTATTTTCCTGTCGGCACTGGACGAGACTGCAACCAAGGTGAAAGGGCTGCAAGTGGGTGCGGTGGACTATGTGTCCAAGCCCTTTCAGCCCGAGGAGGTCATCGCGCGGGTCAACACCCACCTCACCATCCACCGCTTGAGTCAGGAGGTTCAGGAGCAGCGGGACCAGCTCGAGCATGAGCTCAAAGTCGTGTCGGAGCTCCAGCGTAAGTTGCTGCCCGGATGGCTTCCTGACATCCGCGGACTGAAATTGGCGGTGCATTACGAAACCAGTCGGTATGCCGGCGGGGATTACTACGACGTCGTCGGGCTGCCGGATGGCCGCTGCGGCCTGCTGGTAGCCGATTCCGAAGGCCACAGCGCCCCCGCGACGGTGATGATGGCCATGACCTGCGCCCTGTTCCGTTCCTGCCCGGATCTGTACGACCAGCCCGACAGGGTTCTGGACTTTCTCAACACCAACCTTTGCAAGGTGAACAAAGAGAGCTTCGTAACCGCCCTCTACGCGGTCTACGACCCCAACCGCAGAACCCTGCGAGTCTCCCGTGCCGGCCACCCTCTGCCGATCATTTTTAAACACTCGGAAGGCAAAGCACGCGAAGTTGCCTGCGATGGCGTGTTCATAATGGGGTTTGACCCTTACGATCAAGTGCCTGTGACTGAAATCGGGTTGGACCCGGGAGACCGCTTGCTTCTATACACGGACGGCGTATCCGAACGGTTCAACCCGGACAAGCAACTCTACGGCGCGGAAAGGCTCTGCCGGCGGATGGAGCAGTCCGTCGGACTCGACGATCCGCGGGTGTTGCTGAACGGAATTGTTCAGGACCTCAAGGATTTCGCAGGCGAGCGCCCGGCGGATGACGACCAAGTGCTCCTTCTTGTCACCTTCTAGTTGACCCGCAGAGGGCGTCATCCGGCAGACACTCTTGCGTTGCAGGCCAGCGAGGAGATCGAAGATGAAACTGGGTTACAAGATACTGCTGCTTTTCCTGGCGGCAAGCCTTCTGATCCTGATTGCCGTGGAGGTGGGGCTTGCACCTTCCATGAAAAGCAATCGGTTTGCCACCATCGCCGAGGATTATCAGAACCAGCTGAAACCCATCGATTTCGCCTTGAGCACTTTCTTCAAGGACGCGGAAAGCGATTTGCGCATGCTGGCCGCAAACGAATTCGTCCGGTCAAGGGAGGATCGGGATTTTACCAATTTCACGGAAGCGGACGAAGCGATCTTCCAGTATGCCTACGGCCCGCTCGAACGGGACATCATCAATCTCTTCAGCGCCTACCGCGAGACCCACGATTACGTGGGCTCGGTATACATGGGAAGAGAAAACGGCAGTTTCGTCCGATCCCATAAAAGAGCCAAACCGACCCAGTACGATCCCCGGACCAGGCCGTGGTACATTCTGGCGCAAAACAACCCTGGCCGGGTCATGAGAACGGAACCGTACCGCTCGGTGACATCGCCTGACATCAACATCGGCATCGTCACCGCTCTGGTTGACGAACAGGGTCGGGTATACGGCGTTGTCGGGATGGACATTACCCTTAACGATCTCACCCGCTATATCGATAGCGTTCGAGTGTCGCGGGGAGGGTCGTGCGTCCTGCTGGACGAAAACGGGACTTTTTTGGCTGCTCGAGAGGCCGAGCTGCGTCAAAGCCGAATCGATACCGTTTTCGGCGAGGCGGCGATAACGGCCTTGCAAACGCCCAAGGGGGCCGTCACCCTCCAAGGAAAAGCCGGAAACAGCTATCTATTCCACTACACGTCCCCGGAACTCGGCTGGAATCTGGGCGTGATCATCCCGGTTGAGGCTATCGACAAGGAGGTTGGCGAGTTTGTACAGCGTGTTGTGCTGGTTCTCGGTATCTCTCTGTTGCTGCTGAGCGGACTCACCTTGCTCGGTCTGCGCAGATTTGTGATCCGGCCCCTGCAGGATTTCGAGGAAGCCGCCCGAGAAATCACCCTCACCCGCAACTACACGCATCAGCTTAAAACGCCCTCGAACGATGAGATCGGAAGCCTGTCAGATGCGTTTAACGTCATGATGAAGTCGATCCACGAGACTGACCGTGCTCTCCGGAAGTCGGAAAGAGAGCTGAAGAACCACCGGGATAACCTGGAAAAGCTCGTCGCCGAGAGAACCGCCGATCTCTTGAAATCCGAGGAACGCATGCGGCTGGTCCTGGATTCGGCCGGGGATGGCATCATCGGTGTGGATAGCGAGGGCCGGGCCACCTTTGTCAACAATGCGGCCGAGCACATGCTTGGTTTCGGGGAAGGCGAGCTCATCGGCAAACCCATCCACGAAACCATTCACCACAGCCGGTCGGACGGCAGCCCCTATCCTGCCGATGAGTGCCCGATGCGGGCGGCTTTCACCGACGGAGTCGTCCACCGCGTGGAGGAGGAGATACTCTGGCGCAAGGACGGTACGGAGTTTCAAGCCGGGTACGCCGCCAATCCCATTCGCATGGAAGGCCGGGTCATCGGCGCGGTGATCGTTTTCGAAGACATTACCGAGCGCAGACGGGCCGAGGAACGGGTCCGGAACTCCGAGCAGCGCCTGGCCCAGATCATCGATTTTCTCCCGGATCCGACCTGGGTCGTCGACAACGACGGCGTGGTGGTCACCTGGAACCGGGCTATGGAAGTTATCACCGGCATTCATGCCAAGGACATGGTCGGAAAAGGCGACTACGAGTATGCTCTGGCGTTCTATGACGAGCGGCGGCCCGTGTTGATCGATATGGTATGGGACTGGAGACCCGAGTTCGAAGACAAATACCTGTCGATCAAGAAGGATGGCAACATCCTGCGCTCCGAATCCTATCACCCTCACTTGGGCGAGGGGGGAATGTATCTTAGCGGCACGGCGGGTTTGCTTTACGACGCATCCGGCAACCCGGCCGGTGCCATCGAGGCACTGCGGGACATCACCGAGCGCAAACAAATGGAGAAGATGCTGCGTCAGGCTCAGGGAGCCGCCGAAGCCGCCAGCAAGGCCAAGGGAGATTTCCTGGCCAACATGAGCCACGAGATCCGCACGCCGATGAATGCCATCCTCGGAATGACTCATTTGGCGTTGAAAACCGATCTTTCTCCCAAGCAAAGTGATTATCTTAACAAGATCCAGACCGCCGGCAACTCTCTGCTGGGGATCATCAACGACATTTTGGACTTTTCCAAGATCGAGGCGGGCAAGCTGGAGATGGAGGCGGTTGCCTTCAACCTGGACGAGGTGCTGGACAACCTGGCCAGCCTGATTACCGTGAAGGCCCACGAGAAGGAGGGGCTTGAAGTATTGTTTTTTACCGACCCGGATGCCCCCCGAGCCCTGGTGGGAGACCCTTTGCGACTGGGGCAGGTGCTTGTCAATCTCGCCAACAACGCCGTCAAGTTCACGGAACGCGGCGAGATCCTTGTCTCCACCGAGCTGGTCACCCGGGGGGAGAAGTCGGTGGAGATCCAATTCAGCGTCAAGGACACTGGGATCGGAATGACGGAGGACCAGAAGGCGCGGCTGTTCCAATCCTTCAGCCAAGCCGACGCGTCCACCACGCGGAAGTTCGGCGGCACGGGGCTCGGGCTTGCGATCAGCAAGCGGCTGGTGGAGATGATGGGCGGGCGGATCTGGGTTGAAAGCGTGCCGGGGCAGGGCAGCAGGTTCTGTTTCACCGGGGTCTTCGGTATCAGTCGCGAAGAAGCCCGAACCCCCTACACCCCACCGCCGGACCTGAGAGGCCTGCGAACGCTGGTGGTGGACGACAACTCGACCTCGCGGGAGATCCTGCAGGGGATGCTGGAGTCGTTTTCCTTTGAAGTGACGCTGGCGGCTTCGGGCGAGGAGGGATTGGCCGAGGTTGAGAAATCAATGTCCGACCTGGATTACGACCTGGTGGTGATGGACTGGAAAATGACGGGCATCGACGGTATTGAAACGGCGAAGCGCATCAGAAACCTTCCAGGCTTGAGCCGGATACCCCGCATCATCCTGGTGACCGCCTACGGCCGGGAGGAGATCATGCGCCAGGCGGAAAAGATGGGACTGGACGGGTTTTTGATCAAGCCGGTAAGTCCCTCGGTGATGTTCGACACCGTCATGCAGGCGTTTGGGAAAGAATCCGGCCGGCCGCTCCGGACGGAAACGGAAAAGGAGCTTGAAGCCGCAGCCTTCAAAGAACTTGCCGGAGCCAGAGTGCTTTTGGTGGAAGACAACGAGATCAACCAGCAGGTGGCCATGGAGATCCTCTCAGGGGCCGGGCTCAAGGTGACAGTGGCCGGCAACGGGCAGGAGGCGGTGGATCTCATCGGGGCGCACGTCTACGACGCGGTGCTGATGGACGTGCAGATGCCGGTGATGGACGGCTACACGGCCACCAGGAAAATCAGGGAACTTGAATCCAGACGGCCTCCAGCCGCGCGCCTCCCCATCATTGCCATTACCGCTCACGCCATTTCCGGGGACCGAGAAAAGAGCATCGCCGCCGGCATGGACGACCACGTTACCAAGCCCATCGACCCGGTGCAGCTCTTCTGCACTCTGGCAAAATGGCTGCAGCCCGGGGAGCATGAGCCGGTTGAGGCGTCTTGCCCGCCACCAGCCCCGCCGGAAGAAGAGCCTGCTGCTGTGGGGAAAACGATGCCGGACGCAATGCCAGGGTTCGATCTGACCGATGGATTGCAGCGGCTTATGGGTAACCAAATATTATACCATAAACTGCTGGTGAATTTCGGAACCCAGTACGTTGGGGCCGGCGCGGACATCCGCAAAGCTCTTGATGCCGGCGACTTCGATCGGGCTCACGAACTGGTGCACGCCATCAAAGGGGTGGCCGGCAACCTGGGGGCCAAGGACCTGCAGCGGCAGTCGGTTGCGCTGGAGAAACTCGTCAAGCACGCCGATCCCACCAGCCCGCCGCCGGCGGATGATCTGAATTCGGCTTTCGAGGCCTTTCAGGAATCGCTGGGTCAGGCGCTGAGCGCCGTGGCATCTTTAAAACCTGGCGACGCTGTAGCGGTGTCACCTGCTCGGGCGGCGGCCGGTTCTCTCCCGCCTGCGCTGGCAAAGGAGGCGGCGACCTGCTTGCGGGAGGCGGCCGAGTTGGGGGACGTGTCCGGTCTGGCAGCTATCTGCAGCGAATTGACCACCAAAAATGAAGCCTTCGGCCCCTACAGCGCAAGGGTTGCTCAGTTGGCTGCCGACTTCGATCTGGACGGCGTGCTGAGGCTGGTGGAAGAGTTGGAAAAATAGCCGCCCGCTTGCTCTTGTATGGACCTGTTGGGTTAAATACCGGTCGGCATAAATAGGTGCCGTTTGCCAGTCGCCTCACGCTTGACGGACAATGGCAAAACCCCTGCTGAATAATCGCATTTTTAAAATATAATCCCTATGTAGTTCTTGCAAACTTATAAGAGTGATTTGAAAGAGCCTGCAACAGGTTAAACTCTGTACTTGTGCTTACAAAAATAGTATATTAATCACCAATAATATTAGATGGATAAAGAGATATGGCAGCCAGAGCCTGTTACCAAAAACATTTGTCCACCTACCTTTAGCGGTAGTCGGCGAGTCTCTCCCAGTTAAAAAAATCTATATTTTCCAAGGAAGCCGGGCGATCACCGAAGAGCAATACTACCCGCAGACCATCGGTCATATAATGAGTGCTCTCAGACGATGCGTCCATAGTGTTCGGCTGGTTATCTCCCGCCCCTTTGACAAAACCGATTTTCATCAGCGCCTGCGAATAGGCCAAGTCCTGAGTGATGTCATTGCGTGCCTCGTCCACGAAAGGATCTAACGGAAGCGTTTCCTCTGAAGGTGCCACGTCTGAAAAACGTCCCCCTTGGAGGGTACTGGTTTGACCCACCCAGACCGGCTTACCCTGAAAGAGAATCGATGTCTGCCAGATCCGGATCGTATGCGCCTGGGCCTTGGTGTAGCCTCGGCTCAGCTTCTTCCCGGAAATATCCTGGCTGCGCCCGAAGGCATAGCGCGGGTTCAACAATTGGTATACATAGCCCCTCCGTATAAAAGCAGTGATCCAATCGTCGATAGCGCCAATAATAACGACATTGATGGGTTCGGCGGCTGAACGCTCGTCATTATCTTTAGTTACGCAACAGGGGAGCTGTTCCAGGGCTTGGCGAAGGTCGGCCTCGCTGTCCATGTTCTGCAGCTGGGCGGCCGAATACATGGTATCCAATCTTTCGAGGATAGCTTGATCTCGATCCGAATTCGGATTCGGTGCGAAAAAGGTAAAGTTCTGACTGAAATCATCGCCCACCAGATCGACATCAATGGCTTTTACCTGCTCAGACCAGCTTGTGAAAATGTACCCGGATGCCTGCGATCCCGGCAGAATCAGGCTTCTTATGGGAAACTTCAACTTCAACAGGTGCTCGTCGAGCTCTTTGTTTGCATCGGCGGCAAACGCCTTGTGATAGGCAAAGGCGACTTCCAGCGGCGCGTAATATTCCGGGTCGATAGCCGTCGGCAGCAATATGAGCGGACGATTGGTGTTGTTTTCAATCGCAAGCCACAGGGCCTGAATGTTTTTTTGGGGCAGGTCGATCCCGAAGATTTGCCTGGCCTCCGCATCGCCGACAAGGGCGGCTGATGCTCGAATTCCGTTGCTTTCCTTTATCTGCACCCGGTCCTGTATGGGGTCCTCGTTGATTGTTACAGGCTTTTTGAAGGTTGCACAGGCGTTCACGAGCAGCGCAAAATAAATCGTCAAGCCGACGATAAAGGAGCGCTTTATTTTTAGTGATTTTTTTCCCTTCACTTTTCGATTCTCCTGGATAGGTTTTTAACGCCACCTATTGGAGGCGAACCATCGAAACTCTATTCCTGTTTCGTAAAATAACCCGGTGGCATTTACCACTCGAGAAGTTCGATTTCTGAAAGAGAGTAAGGACGGGGCTCGAAGAAAAGCACGACCCGCAATCCGTCGGTGTAAATGGGATCGCCCATAAGATTCATTTTGGGCTTATCCCTGCTGACAAAACCAACACCTTTTACATATCCGTGCCTGGCCAGCGCCTGCGAATAGGCCATATCTTCGATGAAGTAGCGGCGCGCCTCGTCCACGTCCGGGTCGATGACATGGGTCAATATGGTCGGCGATTTTAACGTGAATTTCACTCCGATGTCCCGGCTGATCTGCCCGATAAATACCCTCTGACCTCGATACCGGATCGGACTCAGCCAGAACCGCATGTGGTTGCGCTCGTTAACAGTACCGCGCGCTTTCTGCCAGCCGATATCCTGGGGTCTGCCGTAAACATACAAAGGGCTGATGGGCGAGTACCGGTAGCGCTCGCCCTGTAAGAAAGACTTGATCGTCCGTAAAATGGCGCTTGACCAGATGACCTCCGTGGCGTGCCAGCCGCGGCGGACAAGGGCCGGCACGATATCGTATGTCTCCCCGATTATGACCATATTGAGGGGATCGCCGTATTCGTCCCCTTTGGCATTGGTGGTGCAGCAGGGAAGCTCTTCGAGCACCCGCCGCAGCTCTTTTTCG
The DNA here is from genome assembly GCA_029287875.1 of Desulfobacteraceae bacterium. GTDB lineage: Bacteria > Desulfobacterota > Desulfobacteria > Desulfobacterales > SG8-13 > JARFQH01. Next base: position 8,156 of record JARFQH010000077.1, read on the forward strand.
TCTTCGATATTAATGATTTCTTCGGCCGTATACAGGGTATTAAAGTCGACCATCTTAAAGTCGGCCTTGAAATCCGGGTCGACGATGATGAATGAAAAGCTCTTGACGTCTTCACGGGAAATCAGGTCGATGTCGATGGCCTTGAAGCCTTCATCCAGGTTGACGAGCACGAAGCCCGCTTGCGTCGTTCCCGGCCGAACGGGGTTTTGGAATTGCAGTTTCTGAAATTTTTCATCGCGCTCCCGGTTGGCATCATCCGAACCCGTGTGGAAAGCGAAGGCCGCCTCTGAGGGGGAATAGTAGTTGGGATCGAGGCCCGAAGGCAAAAACCAGTAAGGAGACGTGCCGTCGTTCTTGACCTCCACCCATACCGGTTGTATGTGCTTCGATGCCAGATCGACGCCGTAAATCACCTGGGCCTCGGCAATGGTCGGCACTGCGACCGTGACCGCCACATCCCCATTGACACTGCTCTTCGTCCGGTTTTTGTAGGCCAAGGGATCTGCCGGTAAAGGTTTGGTTGTCGTGCATCCCTGGATGACAAATGCAACAACTGCCATTGTTAAAATATACATTTTAAACAGTTTTTTTGTCATCGATCGATTCATCACCAACTTAACAATAATGAAGATCCGCTTGAAAAATGATCGTTCACACTATCTCGTATTCAACTCTTCTTCGACGAATCTGACAATTGCCTCTGCCAAGATTTCCCTCGGAAAGGCATTTTTGTCAACAAAAGTTGAAGCAAGGAACGAGCGCGTTCTGTTTATCGGCACGGCCACGGCCCAATGATCTGCGTTCAGGTAACCCGGCAGCACACTGCCGGGGATCAGCTGATCATAAAAGATCAGCTGAGAGTCGTTGCGGGAATCGACCTGGCTGATTTTTTCGTAACTCGGTTTCAGTATTGAAGAGAGATGCTCGGCATCAGGATACGTTATGACCGAGAAATACCGGATCGATTTCGGCAAAAAATGGTTTGCGAGCCACCGTTTACGCACCTCCGGTTTGAGGCTTCCGAGCGCGCCTTCGTCACCCAGGTCACATTCGGCATCCGGAAAATATTGCAGCAGGTTCGGCACGGACTGTGTGACTGTATTGGCCAGGGGCGATCCGCCGACCGCGCCAGACACGCTCATCACCGCGGAAACCCGTTTCTGCAAATCCGGGCAGGTGGCCACCGTTTTGAGGATGTCCGGAGTGCCCTTCGAGTAGCCTAAAAGCACCAGGCGCATGCCTTCATTTTGATATCGAGGACTTCTTACTTGGTCAGAAATGTTCTGACAAGACGCGGGCCAACATCAAGTCCTGCTTGCACTCGTTTTTTACCTGGGCGTCCAGGCGCGAACAAATACCTATGCTGGAATTTCCCCGCGTGGAATTTGAGCTTGGATGGCGCAACATCATTGACATTGAAACACAAAAAGCGATTCTGGCCGAGATAAAACGGTTAACGTGGGATATAGACCGAAAAATATGGTGGACTTTCCACTGTCTGACAACCTATATCAGTATCAGGCCGGGGGAACTGCTATCGTTGAAAGAGCGTCAAATCGACTTAAAGCTGAAAGCCATAATTATCCCCTCCTCCAAGGAGAAAAAGCCGAAAATAGCCTATCTGCTTGAAGAGGACGTTGAATGTTTAGAAACCCTACCCCGTGGTCTGCCGGACCTGCCGTTTTCCCGTCATAAAAAGCCGGGCCGCGGCCGCGTGACAGGCAAGCGCTGGAGCAAGAATTATCTGTCTAAGATATGGCGCAAGGCTTGTATTAACCTGGGTGTTGAGGGTATCGACATGTACGGCGGCACCCGGCACAGCACAGCAACGAAGGTAGGGCATTGTAATTAAAAGAATAAATATAAAAAGGGGCCGGGAAATCATCCCAGCCCCCTGTTCGAATCGGCGGTGTGCACCGCATTCTTTAGCGCTTCGAGAATTGGAACCGTGCCCGGGCCCCACGCTGACCGTATTTTTTGCGTTCCTTGGCCCGCGGATCGCGTTTGACGAAACCCGCCCGCTTCAGGGG
>JARFQH010000110.1 GCA_029287875.1 Desulfobacteraceae bacterium
AACACCGCCCGCGAGATCGCTGGTGACGGTGATTTTTGCTCCGGTCCGGCCGGCGATCTTCCTGGCTTCGGCCGTCAGTTGCCGGTCGGGTTGAAGCCTGTCGGGGGCTACGGCGCGAAAATCCATGCCCATTTTGGCGGCACCTACCATCAGGGAGTTGCCCATATTGTTGCGTGCGTCTCCCAGATAAACGAATCTGACCTGGTGCAGCGGCTTGTCACTGTGCTCGATCATGGTTAAAAAATCCGCCAGGACCTGGGTCGGATGGAATTCGTCGGTCAGTCCATTCCAGACCGGCACCCCGGCGTGGCGGGCTAATATTTCTATTTTTTCCTGTGCAAACCCGCGATACTCGATGCCGTCATACATGCGGCCCAGAACTCGGGACGTGTCCTTGATCGACTCTTTGGTGCCCATCTGGGAACCGGTCGGCCCCAGGTAGGTGACCCGCGCTCCCTGATCGAAGGCAGCGGTTTCGAAAGCACAGCGGGTGCGGGTGGAGGTTTTCTCGAAGATAAGGACGATATTTTTACCCTGCAGGCGCGGCTGCTCGGTGCCGGCGTATGTCGCTTTTTTGAGGTCGCTGGCGAGCTCCAGGAGGAACATGATTTCCTGCGTTGAAAAATCGAGCAGCTTGAGAAAATGGCGGTTTCGCAGATTGTAAGCCATGGCTTTGCTCCATTTGTTCAGTTATCAAGAAAACTCGTCCAGAATAACCTGGTCAACCCTGAAGATGTAGGTGATCAGCGCGGCGCGGATCCACATGCCGCAGCGTTCCTGCCGCCAGTAGGCTGCTCGCGGATCCTTGTCGACGGCCACTTCGATCTCGTAACGCCGGGGCAGGGGATGCAGCAGCGCGCAGTGGGGTTGGATCATCGTCAAGTGTTTGGTCTTGAAGTGAAACGCCGGGTAGGTCTCGGTCTCGCTCGAGGGATGTTCGGCGTATTCGTTTTGAATCCGGGTCAAGTAGATGGCATCCACCAGCGGCATAACGCTTTCGAAATCATCGGTTTCGTGAAAACGAATGGCGTGTTTGGTCAGAAAGCTTTTGATGTCCTCCCGCATCCGGAAGACTTCCGGCGCCACGAAATACAGGGTGACGTCCCGGTAATTCTTCATCAGATAACTCAGGGAGCGCACGGTTCGGCCGCGTTTCAGGTCGCCGACCATGGCGACCTTTTTACCGTCCAGACCGCCGAGATTGCGAAACTCTCGCTCCAGGGTGTATATGTCCAAAAGTGCCTGGGTGGGATGCTGGTCCGGTCCCGAGCCGCCGTTTAGAACCGGAACCGGGCGTTCGGTCTGATTCAGCACCCAGGCTGTCTTTTCAGCAAATCCGGCTTCCGCGTGGCGGGCGATGATCAAATCGACATAGCTGGCAAAGGTGCGGATCGTGTCTTCCTGCGACTCTCCCTTGACTTCCGAACTCGTCGATGTGCCCCGAATTTCCGAAACGCTCAGACCCAGTGTGTAACAGGCGTTCTGAAAGGAAAGAAACGTCCGTGTCGACGGCTGCACGAAATAAAGCATCGCCCGTTTGTGCTGCAACAGGCGTTTGAGCTTGCCCAACCCCATCTTCGTTTTGGCCAACAGCCTGATCTTTTCGGCCAGACTGCAGAGATAATCCAGAAATTCCCGGTCGAACTGCTGGGCATAGATGACGTCGAAGATTCGGCCGTTCTGCCGGAATGAATCGAGCTTATCGTCAACCGATCGGCTGTAGAATTCGTCCCAGCCCTCGTAAACCTGCCGCGTTGGTTCCGCATATCGGTCCATTTTATTCTCCCGTGTTAAGAGTTGTTACGGGTTCTTCGGGCCGCGACAAGATTAAATTGCCCATCTTGCATGTCTTTTGGCCCGTCTTTTTGACTATTAGGCGCATTAAATCCACCGGCGCTCATCCTGACATGCGTTGGTTTCTGTGCCTTGCGGACAAACCAAAAATCAGGCGCAATTTCGCTCAATTATTTTTTGCCGCGACTCTGAAACCTTGACGTTTGGAGGATTGAAAAATACGTTACCGTATTCGTTCTCTGGAATCAATCGGTAAAGTGATCGTTTCCAGGTTGCAGGTTCAATGTTCAGCCCAGCCGCTGGCCTGAAAAGCGGCCAGTTTGATCAAAAAAGAAACTTTGCCTTTGGCTAGTTTCATATGAGCCGATTTTTTATATTTGATTTTAAGCGTCATATTTCTTAAAATAGACCTCTTTAGTGATTGATTGCACTTTGAAATTACCGACAGAAGGAGTCCCGGAATGCGAAAATCGCTTTGTATCGCTTTGTCTTCCCTGTTTTTGTTGGCCTGTGCATCTCAAGGTCCGTATACCAAGCAGCAAAAAGGAACCGCAATCGGCGCCGGAACCGGTGCTGCCATCGGTGGTGTCGTCGGTGGATCGGTGGCCCGCAAGGGTCATGGAACCGCAGGCGTTATCATTGGCGGGCTGGCCGGTGCGGCTCTCGGCGGACTGGTGGGAAATCAGATCGGGGCTTATATGGACCGGCAGGAAGAGGCGCTGCGACAGGCAATGGCCGCGGCAACGGCGGCCGATCAGGCGTCGATCCAGCGATCCCAGGACGTTTTGACCGCGACTTTCAAGAGTGACATGTTTTTTGATTTCGACTCCGCTACTATCAAACCTGGCGCTTATGCCGAGTTGGACCGGGTCGCCAAAGTTTTAAACGACTATCCACAAACGATGATTCAGATTCAAGGCCACACCGATAGCTCGGGCGCGGAAGCTTACAACATGGCGCTTTCAGAGCGCCGCGCCAATGTCGTGCGGGGTGCGCTCATTCAGCGCGGTGTCGCTCAGGAACGTCTGACGACCATCGGATTCGGTGAATCACAGCCAATCTCGAGTTCCGCGGCCATGAATCGCCGGGTTTCCCTCGTGATGACTCCAATACGGGCGTAATGTAATGGTATTATTTTAAAAATATCCTTTTCCAAACCAGAAAAAAATCCGTTCCGGAGCCGGGAAGTCACCTTCCCGCCTCCGGATTTTTTTTAAGACAAAACCGGCCGGTGAAGGCACTGGATATGTTAGCTGTCTACGTGCCGGGCCTCGGAGAAGGAGCCGTGTTAATCATGCCGTGACACGTTTTTTTTGAGGGACAAGCTCTTCCTGGGCCAGATATGCATGAATCTTTTGCGGTGCGAAATTGATCATGTTCTTCGAAAGCTTGTGAACCCTAATACCTTGCCGTCCAAGCGTTTCGATGTTGGGATACAGAAATCGCCGCATACGTGAGGAAGCCGCCAGGATGACGGTCTGCACGCGTTCGGTTTGGACGAGTCGCCGAATCTGGTCGAGTACTTTGACTGCAAAACGGCGCCGCAGTTCATCCAGGTGTTGGTCGCGTTTGTCGTCATAACCGTGGATGCCACCTCCTTGAGGCGCCGCTCCACGGCCGGTTTTCGAGTCGGTCACCATTTCCTGGAAATCATTTATATCAAGGTTGTCGAGTTCTGTGCGTGTCACCATCCGCGGTCCGGATTCAAACTCGGGGAATTCAACCGGCTCGAGATTAAAAAATCGGGCGCTGGCACGATTGACCACCACGATCAAATAGTCACTCATCTTTTTACCTCCTGAAATAAAATAAGGTTATGGGTAAGGGGAAAAGGGTCAGGGGTAAAGTCAAAAGTCGTCTTAACCAATGATACGATTCTTTAGACGGTGGATGATCGGTTGCAGCATGGTTCGAACCTGATCGGAGTGATAAGCAGGCGCAGGAAGAGCTTGAAAACAAGAATCTGTATAAATCTATTTATACAACAGGCGCTTCTGAACATCAACTCCCTTTTCGAGTGGATGGGATGGTGGCTTATACTAAGGAAAAACAAAGTCACTCGGCATAAAAACAATTCTGTTCACATTTCTCACAGAGCTCGCAGAGCTCGTCGAGTATCAAATTCTCAGTAACTCTCCGGACTCGAATGAAGCGGCCGAGAGCTTCATTTTTTGAATGTTGGGTGGTCTTTAGTAACTTTTGGTAACACAAAGGTTCACCAGCAAGTCGAGAGTAAGTTTATAAAGAGGATCACGATCTCCCACTGGCGGGACTTGCGTGCCGTTATGATTTGCTATAAATGACAGAGACTTTAGATACGGCGGGTTTCTTATTCATGTTAAACGCTCATTGCCCACTGGGTCGCCACGGTGCATGAAAATGACGCGACGGAGTCCGGATGAACGGTCGCGAAAAGCGGCTGACTGTCTGAGTCGCTTACGGGGTCTTAGACCGGACCCTATGCCGATGCCGTTTGGAAAGCACGACCTTCAAGCTGCATCCAAACTCATTATTTGAAGACGGCACTGGTCCGGGCTTAGAGCCCGTTGGCGGCGAGCTTCAGTCGTCTTTCGAAACCGTTCATCCGGGCGGAGGTGCCCACCTTTATAGGATTACATTCTATTTTCGTACTATATGGAAAACGGGTTATGAAAAAAGTTATTGCGGTGATTGTTTTCCTGGCGGTGGCCGTTGGCCTTGGTCTCTGGTGGAAATCTTCCACCGCGGAAAAAAAGATCACCGTTCTGGCTACCGAAATCGTGACACGTGGCACGGTCCGCAAAGTGCTCGAGCAGACCGGAATAGTAAAATCTCAGGTTGGCGCGATCATCAAGATTGGCACCCGCGCTACCGGTACCATCGACAAGATGATGGTGAAGGTCGGTGATCCGGTGAAGAAGGACCAGCTGGTGGCCCAGATAGACAGCCGCGAGCTGGAGGCTCAGGCGACCGAAGCCCGTGCCAAGCTTGCAGCAGTTCAGGCCGAACTGAACCGGGTGGAACAGTCGTATCCTCTGAGAATCAATGAAGCCCGACATGACCTGGCTCTCACCCGTGCCCGGGCAGATTACCTGCACAACAACTACCTGCGCCAACAGAAGCTGGCCGACAGAAACGTCATTTCCAAAGACACCATCGAGGATGTTTACCAACAGGCCGAGGTGGAAACCAACCAGGTGTCTGTCAAGCAGTCCACCCTCGAGCGGTTGCAGCGGGAGTTCACCGATGAGGCCGCCAAGGCGCGTGCAGCGGTTAAGCAGGCTGAGGCCTCCCTGGCGGCCCTGGACGTCCGCAAATCCTATACCCGGATCTACAGCCCGATCAGCGGAGTGGTCAGCCAGGTAACGGCCCAGGAGGGCGAAACCATCGTTGCCGGTTTGCAGGTAGCCAACCTGATCACGGTGCTCGATCCGGCGCGTCTGGAAATGTGGACCTACGTGGATGAAACCGATATCGGACAGGTGCATCCCGGGCAACCGGTGGAGTTTCGAGTGGATGCCTATCCGGGACGCGTTTTCAAAGGCACTGTGGACACGATTTATCCCGAACCCGAGATCCGCGACAACATCGTCTATTACCGGGCGCTGGTCAAGATCAACCCGGAACAGGCGACCTATCTGCGCCCGGAAATGACCACCCAGGTCCAGATCATCGTGGCCGTCAAAGATGATGTGCTCGATATCCCCAACAACGCGTTGAAATGGGTCGATGGTCGGCAAGTGGTGTTCGTACAGAATTCGGACGGAAAGATCCGTCAAGTGACGCCTGAGCTCGGTCTCGCCGGGGTAACGCACACCGAGGTGGTGGAAGGCCTTACAGCCGGTGATAAGGTGGCCACGCAGCTCGTGCTGCCCGGCAACAAGGAAAAGAAAGGCAAGCCGTGATGGCGGATAAGCGGCTCGTAGAATTGGAAAACATCGTCAAGACCTACAGACAGGCCGACCGTAATATCGAGGTTCTAAAGGGTATCTCCCTCTCGATCGACAGCGGAGAATTCATCGCCTTGCAGGGTCCATCGGGCTCCGGGAAATCGACCCTCATGCACATTCTCGGCCTGCTCGATCGTCCCAGCAGGGGCCGCTACCTCCTCCGACAACAGGATGTCTCCGCTCTCTCGGACAATGCCCTGAGCGCCATTCGCAACCGCACTGTCGGCTTTATATTCCAGACCTTTTACCTGATTCCGTATGTATCGGCCGTTGAAAACGTGATGCTTCCGGGCCTTTACAGCCGCACGGCGGCTCGCGAGTTGCGGCATCGGGCCGAACAGATACTGGACCAGGTCGGCTTGGGGGATCGGATGCATTTCAGGCCGAGCCAGCTTTCCGGCGGTCAACAGCAACGGGTGGCCATGGCCCGCGCCCTCGTCAACGACCCGCGACTCCTGCTGGCCGATGAACCCACCGGTCAACTCGACTCCCAGACAAGCGGTGAGATCATGCGGCTTATCGCCGAAATACACGAGCAGGGGCGCACGGTGGTTCTGGTCACCCATGACGATGATATCGCCGGTTATGCCCGGAGGAGGATCCGGCTCAGTGACGGTCTTATCACGCCCAATTGATTTGCTGTGGCAGACCTGGCGCATCGGCGAAATGGCCCTCACTGCTTTGTGGGCCTACAAGCTGCGCAGTTTCTTCGTTGTGCTCGGCGTGGCCCTGGGCATCGCTTCGCTTACGGTGATCGTGGCGGCTGTGGACGGGGCCGAGCGCAAGGCCATGGAGATCGTCAAGTGGTTCGGTCCCGATGCGGCCTTCGTGCTTGGCGGCGACATTCAGAGCCGGGCCGTGGGCCGACGAACATTGACCCTTTCCTACAAAGACGCCCAAAAACTTCGTGAATCGCTGCCGGGCGCTTACCTGGTCGTGCCGATGCGCGGCAAGGGCGACGTCACCGTCCGCTATCGTGGGAAAAGTCGGCAGGTGCCCGTCATCGTCGGGGCGACCGCCGGTTATGCCGAAGTCTGGAACTGGCCGCTGGCCGAGGGGCGCGACTTCACCGAAGAGGATGTTCAAAAAGGGGCCAAGGTCGGCCTGATGGGTGACCTCGTGGCCGAAGACCTCTTCGGCAGCGAATCGCCGGTAGGCCACACTATTTTCGTCGACCAACTGCCGGTGCAAATCGTCGGCCGACTTTCCTATCGCGGTGCCACCGGCGGCGGTGGGTCAAGCTCTGTCGACGATCGCGTTATTTTACCCATCACGACCTTGACCCAGCGCTTCAATCTGGACCGCAAGTATTTTCGGGCGCTGAGGGTGAAGTTCTACGCTCCGGAGAACATGAAGGCCCACGTCGCCAATCTGCGCAGCCTCCTGCGCCATCTGCACAATCTGCAACCCGGCGAGCCTGACGATTTTTCCATTCTTACCGCGGACGAAATTCTCAAATTCCTGTCGATGTTCAAAGGCGGACTCGTGCTCTTTTTAGGGATCACGGCTTTGGTGGCCATAATCGTGGGCGGTTTTGTCCTGGCCAACCTCTTCTACCTGAGTGTCACCGAACGTCGATCCGAAATCGGTCTCAAGAAGGCTGTGGGTGCTCCCGACTGGGCGATTCTGATGCAAGTACTGACTGAATCGGTCTTTCTGAGTCTGGCCGGCGCTATGCTCGGCGTGATTTTGGGGCTATCTCTGGGTCAACTGATGGCACAGCTTGGTGTGCTGGAGATCCTTATTTCATGGAAGGTGTTCATCTTTTCCACTCTGGCGGCCACATTTATGGGTCTTGTTTTCGGTCTGCGACCGGCCCGCACTGCGGCCGGCATGCCGCCGATCGAAGCGCTGAAAGGGGAGCATTGATAGAAAGCCGTGTTTTTTAGTTTTAAAATCGCGCTCGCTTCGCTCAAGGCCCACCGGCTGCGGTCAATTCTGGCCATGGTGGGTGTTTTTCTCGGTGCCTTGGCGCTGACGGCCGTCCAGCACGTCTCGCAGGCCATGTACCTCAAAGCCGAGATGGAAACCGCCAAACTGGGGACCAATTTGTTCATGGCCCGCAGCGGCAAAGTCCTGTTTCGACGCTCGGGGTCGGCGGCGGTGAGAAACGTGACCACCACCTTTACCCTGCAGGACGCCAGGGAACTAATAGGT
>JARFQH010000112.1 GCA_029287875.1 Desulfobacteraceae bacterium
TGTCGTAAAGCGGCTGCCAGTCGGCCGAGAAGCATGTAACGGTGAGTATCCCTGTTGATGGCAAAGTAACCAGGACAGTCGAGAGCCGCCCAGACATATTCAGTGTTCACCCTGCCGGTATCGTCGCAAAGGGAACGGTGCGGCATCCAGGGGGCCGCGACGCAGTTATTTCCGGGAAGCGGACCCGCGAATATCCGCAATCCGTCTCCAGTTTTGCGGTCAGGACCGCACACGAAACAGGTCGGGTAGAAATGTTCACGAAAGCCGGTGTAGGCCTCGGCTGCCCGTAGGGCCTGGTCAAATGACGGTGTGAATGGAACGGGAAGATTCAGCCTGGTCCGACGCCCTTCGGCCACCGGACCGGATTCATCGCTCAGAGACACCCGGTCGCTTCCGTGGATGACCACCTCCAGTGGCGTGTCCAGCGGCGGCGGACGACGCAGGGTCACCTCGACATCGCCTTTTACAAACAAAGCCGCCCGCCCGCAGACGTAGCCGCCGTTACCCGATTCCGGCGGCCCGCAGAAACGACGGTCGATTTTTACACGTGTTGTCATGTTTCCTTCCATAGTTAAAAGACATATATTAACAGATCAAACATGCCTGATGGGTTCAAGATTTTGAGTTGACCGTCAGCATTTAGTGTTAAACACTCATGGCCCTGGTGCCGCCACGGTGCATGAAAATGACGCGCCGGTGCCCGGATGAACGCTTGCGAAAAGCGGCTGACTGTCTGAGTCGCTTACGGGGTCTTAGACCGGACCCTAAGCCGATGCCGCTTAGAGGGTACGACCTTCAAGCCGTATCCGAACTCATTGTTTGAAGACGGGACTGGTCCGGGCTTAGAGCCCGTTGACGGCGAGTTTCAGCCGTCTTTCGCAAGCGTTCATCCGGGCGGAGGTGCCCACCTTTTTTTCAGTATTACATTCTATTTTCGTACTAAAGGTTCTTCAAAAATTATAACCGTTACGGATACATTTCAAGGTTCGGATTTCATCAGGAACTTGCCACGTGATCAAGGTCCCTTTCGTCCCTGTGACGGGTAAATATTTGGCTAAAGTGATCGTAAGCTATAAGGTGTAACCTATCAACAGTTACGCAATATTATGAAAAGAAAGGAACTTGCTATGACTGGTGCGGATATTACCGTTTATGGTGCCCATTGGTGTCCCGATTGTCGTCGCAGCAAACAATTTTTAGGCGAACACCAGATTCCTTACAATTGGGTTGACATTGAGGAGGATAAGAGCGGTGAGGCGTTCGTCATTAAAACGAACCAAGGCAAGCGAATCATTCCCACCATCACTTTTTTTGACGGCTCTTTTTTGGCGGAGCCGAGCAATGCAGAACTAGCCGCTAAACTGGGGCTGAAGACCAAAGCAAGCCGCAGCCATTACGATCTGATCGTTTTGGGTGGTGGTCCAGCCGGACTGACCGCGGCGCTCTATACTGCTCGGGAGTTCATTGACACCCTGGTCATCGAACGCGCTGCCTTCGGCGGGCAAGCGGCCGGGACGGAGCGTCTTGAAAATATGCCGGGATTTCCTGAAGGAATTGGCGGAATGGCGTTTTCCCTGCGCTTGCGGGAGCAGGCTGAGCGTTTCGGCGTGGAACTGCTTCAGGCTCAAGAGGTAACGGGCGTTTACACGCAACACAACTATCACTGCGTTCAAACGGGCGATGGTGAAGAGTACAGTGCTCGCGCAGTCCTCGTGGCAACCGGCAGCCGCTACAAACGGTTAAATGTTGCGGGTGAAAGCGAACTTATCGGAGCGGGCGTTCACTTTTGCGCCACCTGTGACGGCCCGTTTTATCGTGGCAAGAGAGTTGCGGTTGTCGGCGGAGGCAACAGCGCCGCCGAAGAGAGTCTTCTGCTGATCAAGTTTGCGTCACATGTCAACATACTGGTGCGAGGTGGCGAGCTCAAGGCAAGCCGGATCATTCAAGAAAAAGTCCTAACCCATCCAAAAATCGATGTGCGCTGGCACACTGAGGTAAAGGAATTTCACGGTGAGAACGCAAAGCTCACCAGACTGAGTGTGGTCGATAACCAGACAAAAGAGACTGAAGAGCTGCCGATGGATGGTGCTTTTATCTTCATTGGGTTGGATCCCAACTCCGGCTTTCTTGCCGGCAGTGGCGTTTTGCTCGATCAATGGGGCTTCATCGTCACCGGCCATGATCTCGTTCACTCCGGTGAGCGGCCGGCTGGTTATCAAAATCGTGAGCCGGCTCTGATGGAAGCGAGTGTTCCAGGAATATTTGCTGCCGGGGATGTAAGGGACAAGAGTACCAAGCAGGTGGCAAGTGCTGCCGGTGAGGGAGCGAGCGCGGCACTGATGATCAGAGAGTACCTCAAGAATGTCTGAAAGAATATTTCATTTTCGCTCGAAGAAAAATGGTTCAGAACCGGCTGGTAAAGATGGACTTCGGGCAATCTAAAAGTAGCCGACAAGACGACCCAGCGTAAGGGCCGAGAGCCAGGCCGCAAACGAAATGCAGGCCGCGGATCGAACGCGTGCCGGCAATCTGGACGTCGTCCAGTGAGACAGCGAGCGATCGTCAGGCATGGCCAGATGCAATACCAGGGCATTTGCCGCGCCCGCAACAACGATGACCATTTTCGCGATGAAGAGACTGGAGTTGGCATATTGCGTTGCGCATGGCTTTTGAACGTAAAAGACAAGGGAGGCCGATTGGCATTCAGGGGCAGGGACCGAGTTTCGGATAATCGGTAATAATGACAACAAATCCGATCCAAAATTTTTCACTGTTTTTCTCCCGTTTTTTTCAATCCGGTTCTAATTGACGGAAGATAGTAAAATTTATTTGAGCTGTTTCAGTTTATTTATGAAATCCTGATTTTTTGGAACCCCTTTTTGAACAAACCGAATGACGCCGCTTTTGTCGATAAGGTAAGTAACCCGTCCCCAACCGTAGAGTTTCCACTGAACAAGGGGGCTTTGTCGCCCACATCGAGCCCGAAAGACTCCGGCGGCACCCACAACAGATTAAATACGATAAACGAAAGCAGCACAACAATCCTCGTTTTCTTCATTTTTTTCTCCTTTACGGTTCGGCCAAATGTACCAATGATCTTTAAACACATTTGACACTGAACAAAAATTGCTCTCAAAGCCGGTATTCACAAATGCCGGCGGCAACAGGGGAAACCGGGTAATATAGTAACCGGACGAGGTTCGAATTCATCCGCGGCTGTTAGTGTTTTCTAATATGAGTCTGTTCGACAGCGCTTCAATGTCTGCCTTTATGGAACATTTTGCGTTCCCCATCCGAGAAGAACTTCCGGCGGCCGGAATGATGGCGGCAGGGGACAAAGGGGTCATGGCATTCTCTGCGATCGCTGCAGAATCATCTCGGCCACGATGCTGACGGCGATCTCCTCGGGGGTTTCGGCACCGATGGCAAGGCCGATGGGGGAGTGCACGCGATCAATTTGAGTTTGGTGAACCCCCTCCGCCCGCAAGGCGTCATAAATCGTGTTGCGTTTGCGGCGGCTGGCGATCATCCCAATATAGCCCGCGTCGGTGGCCAAGGCCTGGGCCAAAACAATTTTGTCATGCAGATGGCCGTGCGTGAAGATGATCACATAACTGTCCGAAGTGATCGCCAGATCTGTAAAAGCGCGCTCAAAGCTGTCCAGCAACCTTACTCGATGCGCCTCTGGAAAACGTTCCGGATTGACATAGTCCTTCCTGTCATCCAGGACCCAGACCTGGAATCCCACCATGGCCGCTAAATGGGCAGTCGGTTGGGCCACATGACCGGCTCCAAAAAGATAAGCGGTCGTAAATCTTACCGATGGCTCCACTACCACCAGCGCTTTTTCAAACCATAATGTTTGGATTCGGGTTGCGGTTTGGGCGGTGGTCAGCACCTTTTTCAGAACGGACCGATCCAAGGGAACTGGGCCTATCATTTTTTCCTGAGACATGACCAGACAGAGGGTGGTGCGGTAGAGCGTGTCACTGGTTTGCAGGGCTACCGTTACCAAACACCCCTGGCGGTTTTTCTCCAAAACCTGCTGCCATTGACCAAAAAGATCCCGGTTGACGGGGGTGGGGAGGACACAGGCCAGCAAAACATCGGCACTGCCGCCGCAAATCATATCCTTGGCGGTTATGACGTCACCGCTCAGGTCGAAATGCATCACTTCCGATTGCTCACGCTTGATAAGTTGGGTCGCCCGGACCATCACTGCAGCCTCCAACGATCCGCCGCCGATAGTGCCGATACCGCGGCCTTCGCGTGTAACGATCATTTTGCTGCCTGCGGTGCGAGGCGTGGCGCCTTCATGACGGAAAATAGTGGCCAGGACGAAGATTTGGCCTTGGGCCAACAGTTCACAGGCGGTCTGCTCAATCAGATGCATGGGTGGGGTTCCTCGTGGGGGGGTGGCATTTTTTCTTATTAGCCACTGCCTGAAATGATTTCATGAAATGTCTGAACGAGAACAGCCGATTATGGCCTTATTTTCTATTTCGGCGTCTGTCTCACCAGCCGGGGGTGTGACGCACCTCTATTATACGATAAATACGCCGCACCGCCGACCGGTAATGGGGCCGAAGCAGCCGAGACAAAAGCATCTGCTGAAAGGCCCCCATTTGCTAGTACAGC
>JARFQH010000146.1 GCA_029287875.1 Desulfobacteraceae bacterium
GAACGTCCAACATCGAATAATGCATTCTGTCAATTTAATAAAGACTGAGCAAAGCGAATCTTCTCTTCAAAGCTCTGCGGTTCAGTGTTCAGCGGTTCGCTTGTTATAAAATCGATAAAGCGTAGCGTCATCAATATTCAACGTTCGATGTTGAACGTTCGATGTTCGACGTTCAATCTGTTCACTGTTCCGGCCACGTGGAGTTTCATATGAGCGTTCTGGGTTCAGCGTTCTGTAAGGGACTTAAACCTTTCAACTCTGAACGGGGAACGGTGAACTTGGAACCTCTTGGGTGAAGATGGCACCTTTAGGCAACCTCTCCGAAGGCTCTGATAATTCGTTTATTCCATACTGCAGCGCGGCTGAAATGAAAAGTGACAAAAAATGAAACATGGTTATTGTAATCATTAATTATTTGTAGGTAACATAAAAATATGGTTAAGATTGAATCGAACGTGTGCTGCCATTGGATCGATTTTTCATCCGACGGCTATCGCTTAAAAGGGATGCTTCATTTACCGACCGGTGAGCGTCCGCCGGTTGTTATCGGATCACACGGCCTTCTGAGCAGCAGCGAATCGGCCAAACAGCGCGAACTGGCCATGCGGTGCACGGCGGCCGGAATGGCATACTTTCGCTTCGATCATCGCGGCTGCGGGCGCAGTCAGGGCTACTTTCCGGAGGTCACCACACTGGAGGGGCGTGTGCGGGATTTAATGGCGGCCGTGAAAACCATCCGGTTGCGAACAGACACGGGCCGGGGCTTCGCTCTGTTCGGCAGCAGCATGGGCGGAGCCGTTTGCCTGGCGGCAGCGAAAGCCGTCGGCGCCGATGCCCTGGTGACCGTGGCCGCACCGATCAGAAGCCGCTCCGTAAGGCCCTTCGACGGCAGTGGGCCGGGCGAATCGGAGTTTACGGGGCTGCAGCTTGACTTCGATCTTTCCGAAACCATCGCCGGGCTTCGTCACGTTCTTGTTTTCCACGGTGACGCCGACCGTGTCGTGCCATTTGCCCATGCGCTTGAGATTATTGAAAAAATGGACGCACCGAAGCGATTGGTCCGGCAGAAAAATGGCGACCATTTGATGAGCGCCGAAATCCACCAGAAGACCTTCATACGGGAAGCCGTGAAATGGTTTGCTTCCCGCTTAGGGCTCACGATAAAATAAGTTGGCAATTTTGGGCGATGAGGCGCCCGGCCGACAAGACGCGAAGACGCAGGAATATCTGGATATTCCGAGTTTTCGCAACGCAGCCGGCCGGGATGCATCTTCTTATCAAGGAGCTTCAATGGCAGACGAGCCTTCAAGAAAGTTTCTTCGCAGAGCTTTCGTCAAAGCGATGCTGCGTCGGATTCTCGCAGTGCTCACCGTAGCCGGTATCGTTTACGGCGTGGTGGCAATGATCTATGCCACCCGCACCATTTTCAAGGTCAAAATGAACTATGCCGTCGTGCTCGAACGGTTCGGGGGCAATCGGGAAGCGGTCACCGCCGTCGGGTGGCATGCACGGCTGCCCTATTTCACCCGAATCGAACAGGAGGTTCCGCTGATGAACCAGCGGCTGTTCCTGGGTGGGACGACCGAGCCCATGCGGATCATTTCAAAGGAAAACGTCGCCTTATGGACATCGGCCGTGCTGACGTACCGCATCCGTGACCTTCGGACCTGGGCCATAGAAAACCTCGACCCATTGAGTCTGCTGCAGGCGGACTACGACGGGATCGTCAAAGACAATCTACAGGCCCAGCGGGTCAATGAATTGATCAGCGACCGGGAAAGCATCAAGGAGAAGATCTTCAGCGCTTTGAAGTCACGTCCGATCAATGAAGGCGGGCCGACTCTGGAGGAAAAATACGGCATCGATGTGGTCAGTTTCGTTCTCAGGGATACCCGCTTTGGAGACAAGCTGGTGGAAGCCACCGAAGAAAAGAAACGGCGCGAGCTGATCGCCGAAGCCGAAAACTATGCCGCCGATCAGGAGGCCAGCCGCATCCGCAAGCTCTACGCCGCTTATCTGGAAAGCATCCAGTCGCTTCAGAAGGCCATCGGACGGACGGACGGCGCCACCGACGTCGCCCTGTTTGAATTTTTGACCCAGCAGAAATGGGCCGCGGCTTATGAAAAAAACCAGGGCGATCAGCAAACCATCGTCATTCAGAATACGAAGACCCCGCCGGCGTTAACCATTCCGCAAGCCCCGCCGGCACCGAAAGACAAGGTTCGTCAGGAGTAAATATGCCCCGCAGGCTGACCAAGGAAATCAGGTACGTCCGCCTTCCGGCAGAACGAATCCGGGAGATCGAAGACCTGGTGGCCTCATGGCCTTATGAAATTATGGTTTTTATGCGGGCCCGTCTGAACCAGTATCGACCCCCTTCGGACGTTCTCAACGAGGCCCTGGGTTTATTGCAGTCACTCTTCAAGGCCGTCCCTAAAAAGACGTTCACGGTGTTCAAGAACCCGGATATTCTCACCGACTGGCAGAAGCGTTTCGAAATATCCGGCCAGACCAATCCGCAGGAAGCCTGGAACAAAATTCTGGAAAAAGAAATATCCTTCAAGGATTACATTTACCTGCTGTCCTTGCTGGACCGCGAACTCACCGACGTCCACGTTCCGGATGAATTGCGCGCGTTGTTCGAAAAAGTCTACCGCGCACACATCCGCAAGGAGTACATTTCCGATCCCTCGGTTCCCAAGGCCCCCCTGGTGCTGATCTCCGGACCGAGCGGCAGCGGTAAATCTTCAACGGTCAACGAGATCATCGAGAAAGTGATTTTCTCAAATGACATCCTGCCGGAAATCGACCTGAAGCAGAAAAAGGAAGAACTCCTGGCCTCGGAGCCCTTTTGGAAAACGATCGAAGAGATCGATCCGAATCTTTCCATGGAGATCACCCGGCGCAAGAAAATCAAGTTCTACAGGCAGTTGTCCCGCATACCACTGGTTCGCCGGCTCTTCAAACGCCGAATCGGAAAGGGTCTTTCAGACCTGCAGGAGCAGGGTCTGATGGTTGACTATTCGATGGTCACGCCCAATGATTACCAGACCGCCCTGGCCGGGGAGCCCGGGAACTACTTCAAGAAAACCCTCGGCGATCCGCGCAAGACCGCCATCCGTCACATCGAAGAAGCCCACAGCGCCTTCGGAAAGGCCGACGGACGGCAATCCGGGCTGGAACGGCAGCAGCGAACGCTGATCGACACGGCCAACATCATTCTGGATGAAATCATCAACGGCCGTCGGGACTGCCTGCTGATCGCCACAACCGATCAGCCGGAACGCTTCGATCCGACCATCTACCGCCGTTTCGTGGAAAAAGGACGAATCATCAACATAGCCGATTATTGGAAAACCCCCGCCAACCTGAAAGAAGTCGTACGCCTCGAACTCTTGCGCCACAACATCCGCGTTGCCGAGGCTGCGAACGCCCGCTGCACCAGCAACGCCGTCTACATCGACCCCGAAGAAATCGATCGCGCCGTCACCAAGCTCTACGTCGTTTTCGACGAAAGGACCCTCAAAATCATCCCCTCCTACGTGCGCAAACTCGTCGATTCGATCATCGAAATCAAAGGCGGCTTCGCCCCTGAATATCTGGATGACGCTCTGCTGGTCCGCCAGGCCTTCGAACTGGTCGCCCGGAATTCCTATGGCGATCTGTTCGGCAAAGTCGTCGGACGCATGGACCGCCACGTCAAATGGGAGGGGTACGTCGGTGAGATTAAAAACGTCTTTTCAGAGATGGCCAACAACTGTCTGCGCTACGGCGTCAGCGAGGAAAAAGGAGTCGTATTAAACGGCCCTCCCGGCAGCGGTAAAACCTTTTTGGCCCGCACCTGGTTGAGCGAAAACAAGGATATCCACGACGTTTCGGCCAGCCCCAACATGCTCCAGGACCCGGCCAATCCTGTCGATGGTGCCATCGAAAACCTCGAGAAACTCTACGACATCGCCAAAATGATCGCCCCGACCGTGGTCTTTTTCGACGAGGGCGACTCTCTGGCGCCCAAGCGAAGTCCCTCCGGCGGGTCGCCGTCCGACAAGCTGACCAACAAATTCCTGAACATCGTCGACGGCGAGATCCCGTTCAATCGCGTCTTCACCGTCCTGACCACAAATCGTCTCGACATTCTCGATCCGGCCCTGATCCGCTCCAAACGGCTGAAGGTCATGGAAGTGTCAGGACACCTGCGCAAGAAGGACATCACCGGCATCATCCAAAAGTCGATCGGTGAGGTGCCGTTGGCTGACGGGCTCGACATCGATGGCATCCTGGAAGTCGCCCAACCGCTCTGCAACACCCCGGCGGAATACACCGCATTCATCGAAAAGGCCCGCTCCCTGCGCAGTACGGAGTACGAAGTCCTGGTGCGGCTGCGCAGCCTCGCCTCGGAAGAAAAGGACAGTCTGGCCAATTTCATCAAGTTTAACTTTAAAACGTTGATCGGAATTCTGGAGGCGGTCAACGCGCCGGCGGAGATCAGGGCGGCGGTTAAGGACGACGCCAAAGGCTTTCTCAATCAGTACGACAAGATTATCGCACTGCTGGAATCCATCGATAGCGTTGACGCATACCCCCTGATGCCGTCGCACCTGAATTCGGCGCGCCAGGAAATTTCACAGAGTCCGGTGAAAAAGGGCAAGGTGCAGCTCGACCAGTTTCTCGAAGCCGAACTGAGCCAGGAACCGCAGGTGGGGTTCATCATCGGCGTCGGTGCCAACGATGTGACCGGGGTCCTGCTGCCGATCGCCACGAGCCTGACCTACAACCTCGGTCCGGAAAAAGTGATCGTCACCGGTGCGGTCTCCTCGGCGGCACCCGGAGCGGCAGAACTCGACATGGCGGTCAAGATGACCCAGCAATCGGCTCAGGAAGCCCTCACAATGGTTAAAAACTACCTGCAGGACCTGCAGCCGAAAGTCAGCATGTCACGCCTGCTGGGCGATTTCCTGGACCACTACACCATTCATCACCAACTGCTGACGGCCTCCTACAACGTCGGCGGACCGTCGGCCGGATATGCGCTGGCCCTCAACACCTTATCGGCCCTTCTGCTGATACCGGTGTTCAACGACTTCGGCATAACCGGGGCGCCGTGGACCAAGGGAACCAAAAGGGGCGAGGTCGGCGGTTCGGTCATCATCGGCGGTCACAAGAAAAAAGCCCAGAAGGTCTTGATGCACCTGCGACGGATGTACATGCCGCTGCCGAACTACAAGGACCTGGAGCACGAGTTCCTGGACAGCTACTGGTCCCAGGGCAAAGACATCCTCGGCGTTACCCATTTCGGGGAATTGGTGCCGGAAGTTTTGTGCCTGGGGCCGTATTACGAAAGTATTCTCTTCGATCTGATCGCGCTGCGCATCGACTACAAACACTTCAAGTACAAGGGCGCCAAACCACCCGAGGCATTGAAGGCAAAGATTCTGGACAACAAAGGAATTCTCAAGGCCCAGATGGAAAAGGAGCTCATATCTCGGCTGGAAGCTCTGCGACGGTATCTACGGTCGCCATCCAGCGATCCGCATCTGTCCCTGGAAGAAATTTTCCGCAAGCAACGATCGCGTCGGCTCGAGGGGTTCAAACCGCTACTGGACTACCTGAAAAAACACGGGGAAAGACTGCTGCGCGCCGATGGCGGCCGCGTCATCTGATGTCGGTCCGGACCCGGACGTGGGTAAAGGGGTTGGGTCAGTTGGGCCGGTTAAGCGAGTTTATTGAATTTATTAAGTTCCTTAAGTTTATGGAGTTTGTTGTGTTGGTTGAGTTTGTTGAGTGAAAGGATATCATCGCGATTAGCATTTCTACGCTCAAGCTCACCACGGGTTACGAATGACGAGTTACGGGTTGCGGGTTACGGGTTACGAGTTTCGAGGTTCTATTCACTGGCAGCGAGTTTCAAGTTTCAAGTTTCGAGTTTCAAAGATTCAAGTAGCCGGCGCCGCAGGAGGTCCATAGCGGCATAGGCGAATATCTTCTTGTGCATTCGACGGTTGTCGAAGCAAAACTGATAGCGTCGCGACGTTGTACCGAAGGGTCCGGCCAAGCCGATGCA
>JARFQH010000270.1 GCA_029287875.1 Desulfobacteraceae bacterium
GGATACGGATCACCTCTACTTCACGACACCGGGGTTGCATGAGGACATTCACGAATTAGAACGCCAGTTGATCCGCAGAATCGCAGCGGCCAAGGAAAAAGCAGACAAGGTGCTGGTGGTTTACGGGGGTAAATTCTGCTACGTCAACGCAGATGAGCCCACCCGGACGATGCAAAAAATCATCGCGGAACAGGGGCCGAATGTGGCCCGGATCGACGCGACGCATTGTATGGACGTGATTGCAAGTGAGGCCGAGCGGGAAGAAATCGCGCGGGAGGTTGCCGGCGGAGAAAAAGTCTGGTGGATGACGCCGGGTTGGGTAAAATTTCGCCACAAGGTTTTTAAGGGTTGGGACAAAGGACTGGCCAATGAAAACTTCCCGCGCCACACCGGAGGGGCTATCGTGCTGGACGGCATCGGCTTCATGGACCGCTACATGGCGGAAAAGCCGGAGGAGTTTCTCGAATACGCCGATTGGATGGGGATTCCGATGACGCCCTATCCGGTCACCCTCAACCGTTTCGAATCGCTACTCGCCGATCAGGCACGGCGGTTGTCGAGCGGATAGGGCACTCTCTGTTCGCCGACAGAGGCCTCAGGTGAAACCGTCCCCTGATATTCATTTATAAAGAAAGGAGGAGAACATGTACGCCCTCATTTATGACGAACATAATCTTCTACAACCCCGGAAAAAAATTATTTCGGTACACAGAAGCAGGGAGACGGCGGAAACGGCCTTGCAAAAACGAATGCGGAAACTGGGACGGACCGTCGAAGAATGCAATACCCGGATCGTATGGGTCGACGGCAAAGCCAAAAAGGGAAATTATCTCACCGCATCTGAATTTAAGACATGGCGGCCGGGAGAAGAAATCCCGGAAGGAGAGCTTTACTCTGACACGGATTAATCAACAGATGAATGTCTCGAATGCCGGAACCCCAATATTTACTGCAAGTACCGATCCTCTTGCCCCATCTGTTTTATGCAGAAGCGGCAAGAGGGTTGGGACGCCAAAGCTGAAACTGAAAAACGGTCGGTAAGTAAGGCTTTTCACCCGGCGGCCGATTACGGATGAAAGGCCGATAACAGCATCAGACGGCTCGCCGTCGGCGCCACCGCGCAAGCCATGACGTTTTTCTCTTATGTGAGCTTATGTGGCTCTATTCGTAAATACAGTGGCATTCATTGACCGATGCATCCCGCCGCACCGTGTTGCTCGGCGCTCGTATACGCTTGTGGTATGGTCGCTTCTCGCGCCTTGCGCTGCGGGCGCCTCTGTCCTCTCGGTGCGTCACCTTACTTACGAACAGGACCACTTAGGTAATCAAATCTTCCGGGACAGTTCGGCCATCTTGCCGGCAATCTCATCAAAGGCCCGGGTGACATTCGAATCGGCATTGGCATCGCGGTAACATTGTCCGGAGTCTCCGCATTGGACAACGTTCGGGTCGATCGGAATTCTACCCAGGAAGTTTAGACCGAACTGTCGGGCCGTTTTTTCGCCGCCGCCGGAACCAAACAGGTCGATGATTTCACCGCAATGCGGACAACTCAACCCGCTCATGTTTTCGATCAGCCCGAAAACGTTCATTTTGACCCGTTTACAAAAACTGATCGATTTGCGCACGTCCGCCAGCGCCACTTCCTGTGGTGTTGTCACGATAATGGCCTTGGCATCCTTTACGATCTGGGCGATGGTCAACGGCTCGTCGCCGGTTCCGGGTGGAGAATCGATCACCAGAAAATCGAGCTCTCCCCACTCGACATCCCCGATAAACTGTTGAATGGCCGAATACTTTATGGGACCGCGCCAGATGACGGCTTCGTCTTTGGTCGGCATGAGGGATTCGACCGACACGGCCTTTAGATTGTTTGAATAGCTGGCCGGTGTCAATTTGCCGTTTGGCCCCACCTCCAACATGCCATTCAGGCCGAGCATGCGCGGAACATCGGGTCCGTGAAGATCGACATCCATGATCCCGACCTTGAAGCCTTTGTTCGCCAAAGCGATTGAAAGGTTGACGGCGGTACTGGTTTTTCCCACGCCGCCTTTACCGCTCATGACCAGAAACTTGTGCCTGATTTTCCCGAGTGCACTGTTGATCTTCGCATCCTGCTCCGCATGTGGATCCTTTTTAGCGGAAGGATCCGGAACTTTGTCCATTATCTCTACCATGAATCTGTTGCCTCCTTTAAATTTATTCAGCTGGCCCCCGGTAGAGCCGGGGGCCAGCTGAATAAAATTACATACGCTCTACATTAATTTCGGTCGATTCCTTACAATACACATAAGGCGCCGCAGAACCGAAGTATATTGGATTATCTTAAGGCGGCGGGGCCGGTTTATTGCCGGTGTTCATGACACGGTGAAATTCTGCGCCTCCACATTGTGGGCAACCCTGAGGCCTCCCGGTTCCGCGCGGCTCTTCCCAGTGGTGACGGCAATGGTGACACCGAAAAAAGCGTGCCGCATCGACCATTTTAAAGTTCCCCCCCTCGATGTTGATGGCTTTGCCGTTGATGATGGCGTCGGCAACTGCCTTGCGGGCCCGCTGTATAATGCGGCCGAAAGTGGCGCGCGAAACCCCCATGCACCTTCCGGCTTCTTCGTGAGACAAACCCTGCAGGTCGGAGAGTCGAATCGCTTCGCGCTCATCCACCGTCAACCGCACCTCGTCGAGATCCAGCATGGGAATACCGCGCGGTTTGAAATAGCTGGTGTTCGGTTTGAATGCGACAAAACGATCTTTCTGCGGCCTGACCATGACCATTCCTTTATGAGATAATGCTCACAAACTAGTGTTTCAAGCCGTTTTTGTCAAGGAATTTTTGCTGTGACAAAGAGAAATCGGGAATCCGTTTCCACTAATCGCTTTTGTCCTGCTTTTCTTTGGCCAACTGCTCTGGAGACATGGTCCAGAAAGGGGTACCGTCTTTGGTCAGCCGTACCTTTAGAACAAAATAATCCCCCTTTTTTATCTTGGACGCCATAAAGACATCGCGACCGTCGATCTCGGCCCAAACGCCTCGAATTTTCACCTTGTCACCCCGTTTCAGTCCGACACTGCCGGGCTCGATGTACCAGCTCGGGCAAACGTGCACATCGACGGTCTCACTCCCGGGCTCCTTGACCTTCAATACGACAGCGGGCAACATGCCGGCCATTGGCACGGCTTCCATGACCTTGACCACTTCTGCCTTGAACGAATCCAACTCAGCGGCATTATAAAGTTTGTTGTACGGGCTGCCGGACTCCCAGCCCCCCATCTCTTTCGGTGGCCCGGCTGCTACGGCAGCCACTGAAGCCATAAGACCCGAGAAGATCAGCAGCCATATCAACTTACCAATCTTATTAAATTTATTAACCATTTCACCTCCTTGTCAATATTCCAATCTCGTGTAATCGGGAATAATTTCATATACAATATAATGACCCAATCCGTTTTGTAACCCCTCGGAAAGGCAAATTCCGCTGGATACGCTTGAGAAATTCCGTGGTGTTCTTTCATAAGGGTTATTCCGCCGGCTGCCAGCGGATCTTTTTGTTTTCGAAATCGATGGTGTAGCGTGAATTGCGCAGAATATTCATCCCCAGCAGGCCGCTGAAACGAACTGTCTCATCCGTTTGCGCATCGTGTTTAATCACCGTTGCCTCGACGTTTTTCAAATCGAGCGGCCCGAGCTTGAGGTAATCAAGCACGATCAATTCGGTTTCGATCAGGTTGCCGCCGGCCACCATAGAGAGTCCCTTCTGGGTTGACGCGACGTTCAGGACCCCGGCCAGTTCACTGAAAAGCACCAGGTGTGAGGCTCCGGTGTCGAGCAGGAACAGTGCCTTGGTCTCCTTGAGACCATAACCGATGGTGACCGGCACCAGCACCTGGTTGGCCACGATTGTGACATCGGTTTCCAGAAGCTTCAACCGGGCTTCTTGTTCAAGCTGCTCTCTGAGCCGCTGCTCCTCCTGCCGGCGTCTGGCATCCATCTCGCGGTCCTTCTGAAGCATGAGCACCCTTTCATTCTCGTCCAGGTGGTCGTATTTTTCAACATAGACTTTCACTTCCAGTTGGTATTCCTCGGGCACAAGGGAACGATCGCCGACATAATGGACCACACCCTCTCTGGTGACATACCGATAATATTCTGCAAGGCAAAGCATCGGGTGCAGAAAAAAAACCATCCCGGCGACCAGGAGAACCACTGTCAGTACACCGCCTCGCTTTATCATGCGCATATTCCTCCGACTTTGCAGGCACTCAATGCAACAGGTTAACGTAACATTATACCACAGAGGCCGATAAAAACGAGAGCGCAGGCTGAGGTTGAATTCGGTCTGAATATGATTACCGTCTAATTGAAGATCGTGATAAACGACTCAAACCTAAGGAGAAAATACCATGAATAAAGGTCGTATCATAACGCACGAAGAGCGGGGGTGCATCAGTAATTGCATCTTACAGCACTGGGGTGACCCGCAAAAAACTGGGGATCTTGAAAAACGTGACAAAGACTACGAAAAGTGCCTAAACGACTGCCGCATCTGCGGCTGAAACCGGTCAAGGCGGATAGTTCTCTTGCGAGCGGCTCGACAGCTCGTTTCGAAAAAAAACCGGCGGTTCGATGTTAACGGACCGCCGGTTTTTTTTATAAAGGTCACGATAAGAAATAATTCCACACGATTGCGCCGGATTATGGTTTGTCTACAAGGCACATCCACCTGCGCATATCGGGATACGTGTGGGTGGATGTAACGCAGTAGACGGGCCATAAGATAAGCAAGAGGTGGAATTATTTTTTGCCGGGGCCCATATATTCCGGCGGTTTGAAGTCGTCGACCTGGCTTTCGACCACCAACGATCACCCGAGGGCCACATCGAGGGTCATCATGACGGCAAATCCGAACATGGCGCCCATCGTGGCTGCATCCGTATTTTTCTGGAGCTGTGACTCGGGAATCAGTTCCTCGACGACGACGAAAATCATCGCGCCGGCCGCAAAGGCCAAGGCATACGGCAGCAGCGGGCGCATGACGATCACGGCGACCGCCCCCAGTACGCCGGCCACAGGTTCCACAACGCCTGAGAGCTGACCATACCAAAAAGCCCGGAACCGCGAGAATCCCTCACGTCTCAGCGGGACTGAAACAGCGGCGCCTTCCGGAAAATTCTGTATGCCGATGCCGATGGCCAGTGCCACCGCACCGGCCAGAGACGCTGACGGAATATCGGCGGCCAGAGCACCGAAGGCCACACCGACCGCCAGACCCTCGGGAATGTTGTGAATGGTAATGGCGAGCACCAGCAGAACACTGCGCCGCCAGCTGGTGCTGATCCCTTCCGCTTCCTCCATCGGAAAGCCGATGTGAAGATGAGGCAAGATATTATCGATCAGCCACAGAAAAACACCGCCGGCCAAGAACCCGATCGTGGCCGGCACCCATGGCGGCCCGCCGGACTCTTCGGCCATTTCGATAGCCGGCGCCAGCAGTGACCAGTAACTGGCTGCGATCATGACCCCGGCGGCAAAACCGAGCATCGCATCGAGCAACTTGCGGTTGATGGTCTTGAAAAAAAAGACCAGACCCGCACCCAGGGCCGTCAAGAACCATGTAAAAAGTGTCGCAATAAAGGCCTGAGTCACCGGATTGAGACCTTCAAAAAAGGTTATAATTTTCATTAAGAAATCCCTTGAAACGGTTGGTAATTAGACCTTTATAACCGTAATGTATATCCCTGCAGCAAGCTGCAGGGTATCAAAGCTGTTTGATTTTATCCCCTCACCCTAACCCTCTCCCCAGGGAGAGGGAATCTGTGGTGACCCTGTAGCGAGCTACAGGGTATTATCAAGTTAAAATTTTTCGGCCGCTTTTTTTAAAAGTTCTTGCACAGCCGGTTGAAACCAGCACGCGAGCATTTCCTCTTTCTTTTCCCTCCGCCGGCTTTCAAATTGCCGGCAAACGGCTTCGGTGCGATTTCGTTTGATTAGGCCAAAGGCGCCCTGCGGTTTATCCGCCAGGGCCCCGATCGCTTCGAGCGCCAGTGCTTCGATCTTTTCTTCGGGGCCGATGTCGTCCACCAGGCCCACGCTCATGGCCGTTTCAGGATGGATCAGATCGCCCTTGTATTGAAGGTCTCTGGCCGTTCGGTCGCCCACGATCTGCCTGAGCATCAAAGCAGCCAGAAAAGGCACCGGAACACCGATGTTGATCTCGTTCAACCCCATCAGTTTTCGGCCCGCTGCGATGAGACGATAATCCGCGCTCAGAGCCAGAATCGTTCCTCCGGCCGTGGCATGACCGGCAATGGCCGCGGCCGTCGGCATCGGCAGGCAATAGAGGTCGAGAACCGCCTGGTCGAAATCATCCCAGAAACGGCTCATTTCCTGGCAGTTGAGTTGGACCAGCGCAGGGAGATCCAGCCCGATACTGAAAAACTTGGTCCCCCCGGCCAGGACGCAGCCTCTGAAATCTGTCGCGATAAGCGACAGTGCGGTCGAAAAATCTGCCAGCAGCGCCGGCCCGATCGCGTTGGTCACCCGGTTTGTCAGTCGCAGCAGCGCGACCTTTGCATGAGATTCAACCGTTACAGCCGTCATCTCTTTCTCCTGGCGTTTGTCTTCCGAACTTGGCGGTGTCCTTTCATAAAGGGCATATTTCGGTTCGGGGCTGGGCCCGACGTTTTTGCAACCGGAGGCGTGGCTAAAACCCGCAGCGCCGATATCGAGGATAACAATTGCGCCAAGACCGCAGCGCTGGCATGCAAAAAGCCCATTCAAACCAGAGTGTCCTCTCTGAATGAACGGGAGAGCGGCCCGTTATCGCGAGAACCTTGTTTTTCAATTCGGGTGGTGACGTTCAAGACGTTTAAATAGATGCGCACCGAGCGCGGTCACCAAAGGCTAAATGAGCACAATTAGCGTCCACGGTCAACCACGGCTTTGAGGTAAAATATTATTTACAAAATCAAAGGAGCCGTGATAAGGGGTCGGTTGATAAAAATACCGGTAACCAGGCAGTAAAGGGGGACTTATGGTTAAAGACTTTCCGGAAAAACCTGCTCCAGGAGATGAACCACAGCCGGAAACGGTCAAAGAAACAAAGCGGAAGTCGAAATCGAAATCAGCGACCACTGCAAAAAAGACAACTCGTTCTGCTAAATCGAGCAAGGCAAAGTCAGCAAAGGCCGGCGGCGCAGGCGCAAGCACTGCCAGAAAGAAGAAGGCAAAACCTCAACCGTCAACTGCATCGACCCGGGCAACCACCGCAAGTGCCAAGAAGTCCGCGAGGACAACAACAGGAAAAACAGAGGTCAAGGGCAATGCCGCGGGCAACGATCCGTCGAACGCAAGCGAGAAAGACCCTGGTATGGAAAACCAGGACCGTAAAGCTAAAAAAGGTCCAAGTCCCCAACAAGGCACCGAGGCCGTCAGCGCAAAGGTCTCGGAAAACGTATCGACAAAAGCCGCAACCGATGACACCGTTCCCCCGGCGACCCCGAACACCACGTGGACTCCGGTGCTACCCAAAACCCATGACGTCGGCGACAGCTCACTGCCGCCAGAGGAGGAACCAGATCCCATGAAGAAAATGCTCGTTTACGCCGG
>JARFQH010000279.1 GCA_029287875.1 Desulfobacteraceae bacterium
ATCAAATGTGTATGTGCAACCCTCTTCGGTGCCGGCCAGCATGTTCACTGCAAATAGAGCACCTTCCAGCGGCTGCGTGTGATCCGCCGACATGACATGGTCGCGCACCACGATCCGGCCGCCGGAATCGAGGGCGCGGTATATTTTTCCATACAGCGCCTCGTTTTGCGCGGGACTGTTTTGATGAATGATGGCCGACAGAAGGGCGAGGTCGTGTCCCGGCGGCAGCTCGTCCTTGTAAAAATCTCCGGCCGTCAGCGTGATGCGGCCAACCATACCGGCGGCCTGAACGCGATCGCGCGCCATCTCAATCACCGGCGGCAGGTCGAACAGAGTCGCCTGCATTGCCGTTGACGCCTCGAGAAAAGCCAATGTATAAGTCCCGGAGCCGCCGCCCACGTCCAGCAGTCTGCGGGCCTGCCCCGGATTGACGGCAGCTACAACTGCCGGCGCGGCTTTGGAAGCGACCACATGCATGGCGCCAATAAAAGCCTTGCGGTTATCCTTGCTCAGGGTGCCTTTGTTTAAGCTCGGAGTGGTCTTGCCCTGCACAATGTCCGTGATTTGAGACCAGTTCTGCCAAACCGTTCCCATGTGAAGGACCATGGGCAGAATCGATTCAGGCGCATCGGCCGACAGCAGGGGTACGGCTGACGGCTCGGTCCGGTACCTTCCGTCTGTTTTTAACAGGAGCCCCAGGGCGCTCAGCGCGTCGAGCAGAATCGAGATACCGCGCAGCCTGGTCTTGGTGTCGGCGGCGATTTCCTCTGCCGTCAGGGGTTTTAGAGTAAGCAGGGTAAAAAGGTCCAGTTCCGCTGCGCTGAGAAGTACGCGGCTGGCCATAAAGTCGCGCGCCAATTCTAAAACTGAATCTCCCGTGTGTTTAGCGCTCATGATGCACCTCAGCAAGGGGACATTTCAATGTTGATTTCTATTGAGTTCGAGTTCTCTTTGTATCGTTTTAGTAGCTGCAAGCAGTTCCGGGTCTCGACTTACCCTTTGGTTCGCCCGGCTGATAGCCGAGCGGTCTACATTAAACTGGCGGGCCACTTCGCTTCCGGAGATCGACAAGTTCTGCGTGGCAACAAAACTGATCAAGGCGCGAGCACGTGCAATCTCAACGCGTCTAGTCGGCCGGGCCAGATCCTTCTCTTCGATGCCAAGATAACGGCACGCAGCGGCGATGACCGCGGCCAGATCGATACCGGCCGATTGCATCCGCATTCTACGCTCATAATCCTCACCGGCGTTTTTCAGGGTTGCTTCGACGAATTCACTGCTTCCTAAAATGCGCTCGTCACTTGCAAGCCGAATTCCATCCCGATAAGCCTCTTTGACTGCGCGCCACCCGCCGGCTGAGCGGATCAATCCGCCGCCGGTCAACTCGTGCCAACGCCCCTTGGCTGACCACTTGCGGACATGAGCATTCAGATTTCGCCTTGCCTCAGAGAGCCTCTCACCGAAAAATCCCAGTACATAATCCGTATCCTGCCAAGGCCGCGGTTTTTTGCCCATTAGGGCGCTGTAACCCGAATAAGCAAATACTTTCAAGGCTGCCACATCTTCCACGATTCCAGCCCGAACCGGGTTGAGATGAATGTAAGCGACCAGCTGCTTGAGATACCGATCCTCCTCACAAAGAATCGATTTGTAGCGATTCTGAAAAAGATGTCCGTGCCGGCGGTGTTTCCTGTTGAAACGCACCGCATAGCCGGTCAGAAGCCGGCGCATTATCGATGCGATCGGAACGGTGCCCGTGCGTAGAAGCAGATGCACGTGGTTGGTCATCAAGGCCCAAGCATAACAGGGTGTAGCCGTCTCCTGCAGCAGACTCGAGAGCCTCTCGATAAAATCCTCCCGGTCCGTGTCATCTTTAAATATCGCTTTACGTTCGATTCCTCGAATGACGATATGATGCAAGGCGCCGGGGGCATCTATGCGAGCTCTGCGAGGCATGTGCTTTAAATAGGGTATTCTCCAAAGCTTGTCGACATCGAAACAACGTCCCTATCTTTTTGAAACCCTATTGTTGACATGCAGGGTAAACCGTCACTGCCGGTCGAACAACGGCATTTTTTCACTCTCTTCCCGGCTGCTCGCGCAATATCCGCTCCGCCCGCCAGTAGCTCTCGATGCTGCCGATATCAAGCCTCTTCTCCTTGAGTTTGATTGCCGTCACCGGTTCTCTGCGGCACAGGTAATCGATAAAGTGACCCGGTGCATCGACCTGAGCGGCGGCATCCAAAAAGTCTTCCAGCACCTCCCGTGCGCTCGGCCGCAGAAAATAGAGTGGCGGGCAGAACCAGCCGGGTGATGGATTGTCCGGTTTTTCGAGCAGCCCCAACACCCGGTCATTTTCTCCGAAAACCGGCACGCCGGTATTTTTGAGTGTTTCCGGATCATTCTCTGCCAAAGCGACGATACAGTGCCGGTGGCCGCGAAGAAAACGCCGCCACAGGTCGGCTATACGAAAAAGATAAATATTGTCGCCGGCGGAGACCAGGTATGCACCGGCCCGGCCGGCTTGACGGAAAACCAGTTGAAGGTCGGCGCAGGCCCCGAGCCGATTCTCATTGGCCGTGGCACCGTCATTGTAAATTTTTAAGGTGATGTCTCGCGGTGCCAGACAAGCCTGCCAGTTTCGGCGCCAGCGGGTAAAGTGCTCGTAGAACCTGGCGTTGGTGACGATATGAATGCTCTCGATTCCGGGCAACCCGACGATCTGGTCCAACAGGTGATCGATTACCGGCCGTCCGGTGACGGGCAGCAGCGGTTTGGGAAAATCACCGGTGAGGGGATACAGACGCGTTGCAAAACCGGCACAGAGCAAGACCGCGATCATCCGCAATGCCCTCCGCGGGCTTATTTCTTGACGATCTGTGTTTCGATTTGACCGGCCAAATTCAGGGCGGAATTCATGGCGTCGTTAATCTTGAACAGCATCACTTTCAGTGTTTTCAATGATGCCGGCGTCGCGACGATCTTTTCCTTGCCGGCAAGCAAATTCTGAAGCCCCGTGGCGCGTTCGGCCAACCCGTTAAGGTTCGAGGCAAAGGCGCCGATTTCCTCGGCCCATTTTTTCCGTTCTTCTTCCGGGAAAACGACCCGATTGTTCCCCATCCCTTCTTCCAAAACATCGATGCCGTAATCCTCCGGGTCTGCAATGATTTCGTACATGGTTAATTGTCCTTCCTCACGTGGTGTTTTTTTTCATATTTATCTGAATTTATCCGGTCCCATCTATCCAGACAAGTGTTTTTTATTTTCGCAGGTTGAGTTCGTTCGAATATTCGCACGTCATTTCGTTCTTAAAACAGAACCGGCCGACCATATGACAGTGATTGATAAATGCAAAGCGTTGCTAATGCGAACCTCACAATGGTATAATATTAATTTCGATCTAAACTGATCGGTTCGGGTTCAGCACTGCCTCTGGCCGCAAGCATCCAGTTTGATCGAAGAAGAAACTTATAAGTTTCGGTGAAAAATTCCAAATTGCAAATAACAAATAGCTAAACTGATTGGTTCAGGTTCAGGGTTTAAGGTTTAAAATGCTGATTTCCGAAATTTTATTCGCCATCGGTTGAATTGGCCGCTTTAACCCATCACAAAATAATAAATTCCAAGCAAACAAGCACCAAAATTAAAAATGTCAAACCTGTTTGGGTCATTGGATATTGAAATTTGGGATTTCATTGGAATTTGGTACTTGGAATTTGACATTTCTGAATACCTCTTAAGGTCTTTTCAACCCAGAACGTTGAATCCCGCCTGAGCAGGAAACCGCTCAACCCGGGCACGTAAGTCGCGACCTCAAACGGCGCAAGAATATCCAGATTTTTAATCCGTTGGTTATCTTGTTTCCGATAACTCGATTCACCTGTCAACACGAGAGGGAATAGCATGAAGGAGCTTCACTTTACCCCCACCAACGGCCCCATCGATGACGCCATCGAGCGCCTGATGGATGCCGCAGGTGGGATTCAGCATCGAGACATTATCCGTGAAATGATCCTGGCGTCGCTCAAAGCCGGCCAGGAAGACGACCGCAAAGCCGATTTGAAATTAATGAACACGTCCCTGAAAGAGATGCGGTTCACAACCAAGGTTTTCGGACCGTATCGCCATAAAAAAAAGGTGACCGTGTTCGGATCGGCGCGGATAAAACCCGAGGAACCCCTGTACGCGATGGCCCGGGATTTGGGCCGCGAACTGGTCGCTGCCAACTACATGGTGATAACGGGCGGCGGCCCCGGGATCATGCAGGCGGTTAACGAAGGGGCGGGACCTGAGTCTTCATTCGGCGTCAATATTCGCCTGCCTTTCGAACAGAAACCCAATCCGGTCATCGCCGGCAATCCCCGCCACATCATGTACAAATACTTTTTCAACCGCAAGGTGGCCTTCTTGAAGGAAGCCCATGCCGTCGCCCTTTTCCCGGGCGGCTTCGGAACCCTGGATGAAGCCATGGAAAGCCTCACTCTGGTGCAAACCGGCAAACGCTATTCCCTGCCCCTCATCCTGATCGATGAACCGGGAGGAAGATACTGGTCCCAGTGCCTGGAGTTCTTCGAAAGGGAATTGCTGAAACGCCACCTTGTCAGTGCGTCCGACTTCAACCACATAGATATGGTCGATTCGGTCTTAAAAGCCGTCGAACGGATTAACCATTTCTATCGCCGCTATCACAGCCTGCGATATGTCAACGGCCGCCTCGTGATTCGCCTGAATTCACCCATTGAACCACGGATCGTCAAAGACTTGCGGCATCAATTCGCCGGTATTTTAAAACCCGGCGGAAAAATGGTGCTCTCAAAACCCCTCCCCGAAGAGAAAAATGAACCGGAAATCGCCCACCTCCAGAGACTGGTGATTGACTTCAAACAGGATGATTTCGGTGCCTTGAGGAAACTCATCGACAGTCTCAACGACTATTGAACC
The DNA here is from genome assembly GCA_029287875.1 of Desulfobacteraceae bacterium. Taxonomy (GTDB): domain Bacteria; phylum Desulfobacterota; class Desulfobacteria; order Desulfobacterales; family SG8-13; genus JARFQH01. The sequence goes on from JARFQH010000279.1 coordinate 4,942, forward strand.
CAATGCAGGCCTTCGGCCGCAACCAAATCAGTGTTCAGGTTTCGGGTTTCAGGATTTGGGGTTTGCTGACACCTGACACCTGACACCTGACACCTGA
>JARFQH010000314.1 GCA_029287875.1 Desulfobacteraceae bacterium
CCGACCTGTTCGCGAATCCGCGCGATCGACTCGCGGGCAAAGGACTTCATGGTCCACGTCCGGCGACAGCGGCAAACATCAAATAGAAAATTGCGGATCATCTGCCGCCCCTGAGGCGTGTGTTCCACTTCGGGGTGAAACTGCAGTCCGAAGAGATTCTTTTGCGGGTGAACCGTGGCCGCGATCGGCGTGTTGGCGGTGAAAGCCGTTACGGTGAATCCGGACGGCAGTTTTTCAATCGAGTCCCCGTGGCTCATCCAGCAATGGGCCTTTTGCCTGACCCCGGCAAACAGTCCCCCGGTCTTTTTCAGATTCAGCTCGGCAAATCCGTATTCGCGCTTGCTGGTTTGGCGGACCGTGCCGCCGAGGGCATCCACCATGTACTGCATCCCGTAGCAGATCCCCAGCACCGGTATGGCCAGGTCAAAAACGGTGGGGTCGATTTTCGGACTGTTCTTTTCGTAGATGCTGGAAGGACCGCCTGAGAGGATGATGCCCTGCGGTTGCAGGGACTTGATGGCCTCGACGGCGATCGTCGGCGGTTCGATCTGGCAATACACCCCAGCCTCCCGCACGCGCCGGGCGATGAGCTGGTTGTACTGCGAACCGAAGTCAATGATGAGAATCATCGTTAACCTTTTGAAGCACTGTGTCCATCGCGCGGCCACTGAGCCGGAAGAGCGCACATGATTCGGGCGGCACCACCCGCCGAAACCCTTTGAAACGGTTTGCGAAAACAGGCTGAATATGGTAGAGAGCGCTGCAAATGTCAACCCAATTTATACTCGTTCAGCTATACGAAATACAGACACCGGCCGAGGCCGAAGCCCTTATTGCATTGGGTGTGGACCACATCGGAAGTGTGATTCTCTCAGCGTCGCGTTGGAAAGATTCTGCCATACGCGAAACCGTCCGCCTGACCCGCTCCGCCGGGGCCCGCAGCAGTCTGATTCCGCTCTTCAAGACACCCGCGACCATAATGGAAATGCTGGACTACTACCGCCCGGACATCGTTCATTTTTGCGAGTCTGTGAGCGACCGCAACGGGATGCTGGAAATATGCCGAAAGCTGCTTATGATACAGAAGCAGGTCAAGAAAAACTTTCCGGAGATCGCCATCATGCGCTCCATCCCGATCGCCCCTCCGGGCTTGGCTCGGCATGTGCCGACCCTCGAACTGGCGGCCCTGTTCGAACCCGCAAGCGATTATTTTCTGACCGACACCCTGCTGGTTCAAAATACCTCGAAAACGGTGCCGATCGATCAGCCGGTCAATGGTTTCATCGGCATCACCGGCCAAACCTGTGATTGGCTTATGGCCCGAAAACTGGTGGACGCTGCGCGCATCCCGGTTATTCTGGCCGGCGGCATTTCACCGGACAATGTCGTGGAAGGGTTGCGGCAGGTAAGACCGGCCGGGGTCGACAGTTGCACGGGCACCAACGCCCGTGACAGTTATGGGCACCCGATCCGGTTCAAAAAGGATCCCGCCAGAGTCAAACGTCTGGTGGATGCAGTGCGCGGGTTCGAAGCCGGTCTTCTATTGGATGATTTGCGGCCTGGCTCGCGTCGACCCCCAGCGGACGGCGATAACGAAAAAGGTCGCCATTCATGATACCCTGATGCAAGGAGGATAACAGAGTCGATGCTTGACAGTTCAAATCTCAGAAAAGGCCTAAAATTGGAAATCGATGGCGAGCCTTACATCGTCGTTCAGTTCGAGTTCGTCAAGCCCGGCAAGGGCCAGGCGCTCTACAAATGCCGCTTGAAGAACATGATCACCGGCTCTCAGTTCGACCGAACTTACCGATCGGGTGAAAAATTCAACGAAGCCAACCTCGAAGAAACCGAAATGGAGTACCTGTACTTCGACGGCGAACACTACTGCTTCATGAACACATCGACCTACGAACAGGAACTGCTGAGCGAAAGCCAGGTCGCTGAGGCCAAAAATTTCCTCAAAGAAAACACGGTCTGCAACGTGCTGATGTTCGACCGCAAACCGATCGGCATTACCCTGCCGTTTTTCATTGAGCTCAAGATCACCAAAGCCGATCCGTGGGCCAAAGGCGACACGGCTTCGGGCGACAGCAAACCGGCAACTCTCGAAACCGGTTACGAGATCCAGGTGCCGCCGTTCGTCGAGGAGGGTGAAGTCGTGCGGATCGATACCCGGACGGGTAACTACGTGGAGCGGGTGAAAAAGTGACGACCCTACAGAACGCTGAACCGCCGGTCGAACATCTTTCCGATTCCGTATTCGTCGCGCCGCATAAATTTTTCCTGTGAAGGCCCGATGATTTGCATCTCCGGGTGGCTCTGTTGCACGTCAACCGCGATCTTCATCTCCTTGGTGCAGCCGGTGCTGAAGGTGGCATCCTTGCCGACCCATTCGGGCGGAACCTTTTGCTTGAGGATCTGAAACGCCTGCAGGATGTCCTCGTAGGTTTGAAACCGCCAGATGTCGATCAGGCCACTGCGTTGAACGATTTCCCACATGTACATCAGATCGTCGGCATCCATGCCGGGCTCGTAGAATTCAGACGGGTTGATGATGAAGGTCTGAGTGGAGTGTTCCTCGAGATGGTGGACAAATGTCGCCATGATCTTTTTGGCCATGTCGATTTTACCCGGAATCGAACCGATGATGCCGCTGTAGAAAACCACTGTCATGCCGGCGGCTTTGGCGGCCGCCATTTGATCGACAATCGACTGGGCCTTTCTTTCGAGGTCGGCGTGTGAAAACTTGATAACCTTTTCGTGTTTGGGTTTGAAGGTGACCTCGATGCCTCCCTCGCGGGGTGCGGTGATGTTGTAGATGTCCTGCGTGAACTGAAAAGGCGTGTCGAAGAACCGCCGTCGCTGATCGTCACCGCGCGATATGACCGCATCGACTTCCTTGAAGGCCCTGGCGAAAGTGGTCGAGACCATCAAGAGGTTGAGGTTCTCGCGTGTGCCGTCGGATAGGGCCAATATATCGTAATCACTACGGAGTTTACTCACCAGTTCGTTCTTGCCGAGCGATTTTTCCCGCAGCACCAGCACGTCTTCGATTTCACGTCGCAGCACCGGATCGGCATTCAAGTCGTCAAAATCGGCTTTGGTGAAAAGAGGGCCCTCCTTGACGGCGATGATAATTTTGTGACCGCGTTTGACCAGGTACCGGATGATGGCCAGATCGACGATGATCTCTCCGGCCTCGTTCGCCAGCCAGAGGATTTTGCGGCCTTTGTCCTCGTTGTTGGGGACATGGTTCCCGGAGATCGCTAAAAATGCCAGGAGCTGTTCCAGTCCGTTACCATCGATGGGTTGCTTGAAGAGTTCCAAATAATTCTGTTCAGTGAATTTTTCGGCAGCATCGGTCTCCCACACCGCCGGCGCACCGGCTAAGGCGATGAGCCGTTTCAACTCAAGGTAATCCGCAAATTCCCGGATACCGGAAAGGGTGCCGGGCACTTGCTCGCAGGGGAAGGGCTCGACGCGGTTCATCGCATTTTGGAAAGCAGTCGTGTTCAGAGCGAGTTGGACCCGCCGATTCCGCCGCGCTTTTTCTTCGAACCAGGGATCTTCGATCTGCGTGCGGTGCAAAAAGATCATCATCAGCCGTTTTTCGAGTCGCGAGGGAATCAGAATCTGATCTATGATTTCACTTTCATATTTGATCTTTACCAAGGCTTCCAGGAATTGTCGTTCCCGCGGATCTTCGATTTTACCCCTGATCAGCGTCATGATGCGGTCGAGGACCTCCCGGTATTTACCGGTCATAAATCTCGATTTCTTGCGGCTCATGATGGCATCGAACATGCGGCTGGAACAGGGATAATAGCGCTCATCACCTTCGGTGAACACCATGAAGCGGACCTGCTCAGGAGATGCAGCCAGTTCCGGGTAGGCGTAGTGGTCGAGATGGTTTTCGATGAAGAATGCGGTAAACCAGGCGTCCTGCTCCGGACTCGATCCCGGCCGATAGGGGGAGCGCATCGTGCGGCCCGATCCTTTTTTCAATACCTTGCGGC
>JARFQH010000029.1 GCA_029287875.1 Desulfobacteraceae bacterium
GGAATCCGGGCGTTTGCCCGATCCGGCGGAAATCCAACAGGCTACGGAGAAGATCAAGCCGATACCGCAGGTGGCCCTGAAAATCCTTCATATGATCGACGAGGGCGCCGAAGACATCAAGCCGATTGCCGAGGAGATAAAAAAAGACCAGGTCCTCAGCGCCCGAACCTTTCAACTCTGCAACTCGGCGATGTTTGCCAAGAAAAACAGGATCGAATCACTGGACCACGCGCTCGTCTTTCTCGGGGAAAACCTATTTATCAAAATGATCATATCGGCCGCAGTCAATGAATTTTTCGATGCTTCCGGTAATGGCTACTCGCTTTGCATGGGCGGCCTCTTTCACCACGCCGTCGGTACGGCACTGACCGCTGAAAAAATCGCCCATTTTACAGGCAAGGCGCCAATCTCGACGGCTTACACGGCCGGGCTGCTGCATGACATCGGCAAGGTAGTGCTCGATCAGTTCATTGCAACCGCCTTTCCGCTCTTTTACCGAAAATTAAATTGTGAGGAAGCGTATTCGATCACGATCGAAAGAGAAATTTTCGGCACCGATCACACCGCAGTCGGCCGCAAGCTGGCTGAAATGTGGGCTTTTCCGGAATCCTTGACCGCCGTGATTGCCCATCACCACCAACCCGAAAAATCGTTGCAGCACACTGAACTGGCGCACATCATCTTCCTGGCCGATCTTCTCATGGCCAGATTCAATACCGGTCTCGAACTGGAAGGGATGAGCAGCGGATCGATTGAAACCCGCCTCAAACGAGTCGGTCTGAAACCCGAAAACCTCGCGGAAATCGTCGATCTCATCCCGCAGAGTTTGTTCGATTATGAAGCGGAAAGTGCCCCGGCGTCCGGAGGATAAAAACACTTAATGAATCTCAACCACCAACAGAAAGAGGCTTTGCGGAATCTGCCGGCAGTCGACCATGTCCTCGAAATCTCCAAATCCGACCCGTTTTTTAAAGAAGTCCCCCGATCGGTTCTCATCCGTTCCATCCGATCCGATCTCGACAACCGACGCCGGCAAATTATCGAGCAGGACCCTGCAAACATCGACGAACTTTTGGCTGACGCGGCAGTGGTGACCGGCGTCAAGGATTTGGTCCGACAGGCGGAGTCGTTGAACCTTCGTGAAACTGTCAATGCCACCGGAATCGTCATCCATACCAATCTCGGCCGCTCGCTGCTGTCTGAAACCGCCATCGAGCACCTTAGCGCAGTCAGCCGCCGGTATTCGAATCTCGAATTCGACCTCGATAAAGGCCGCCGCGGCTCCCGATACGCCAATGTGGAAGACCTCATCTGTGAAATCAGCGGCGCCGAGTCCGCCATGGCGGTCAACAACTGCGCCGGGGCGGTCTTGCTCGCATTGGAGACAATGGCCGCCGGCAAAAAGGTCATCATCTCCCGGGGGGAACTGGTGGAAATTGGCGGTTCATTCCGTATCCCGGATGTCATGGTCAAGAGCGGGGGCATCCTGTGCGAAGTAGGTACCACCAACCGCACGCACCTCCGTGACTATGAGAACGCCGTCGACGATCAAACCGCCCTGCTGCTGAAAGTTCATAAAAGTAACTACAGTGTCATCGGATTTTCGGCCGAGGTATCGCTCAAAGATCTCGTCGCTTTGGGTCAGAAACACCAAGTTCCGGTCATGGAGGACCTGGGCAGCGGCACATTTATCGATTTTTCACGCTACGGACTTCTGAAAGAGCCGACGGTGCAGGAATCGGTGTCGGCCGGGGTCGACATCATCACTTTCAGCGGGGACAAGCTACTCGGCGGTCCCCAGGCCGGTTTGGTTGTCGGAAAAAAGACCTGTATCGACCGGATCAAAAAGAATCCGATCACACGCGCACTGCGGATCGACAAGCTGACTCTGGCTGCCCTGGAAAGCACCCTGAGACTGTATCGGGATGAAGAAAAGGCGGTGCAGGCGATCCCCACCCTGCGCATGATGCTGCAACCGATCGCGACTCTGGAGGAAAAAGCCGGGCGCCTGAAAAAAATGCTCGAAAGCGCCGGGCGCAGCCGCTTGACGGTCGCGTCGCTGGACCTCGTTTCACGGCCCGGCGGCGGCTCACTGCCGCTGCTGGAACTGCCCAGCAAGGGCCTGGGTATAGCAGTCGACGGTCTGTCAGCCAACGCCATTGAAAAAAGTTTGCGCCTGAGTTCACCCCCGATTATCGGCAGAATCGAGGATGACATGTACGTCGTGGACATGCGGACTCTCCAGGACGACGAGCTGGAGATTATCCGGAGCGCATTTGAAACGCTATTGACCTGAGGATTAATGATGACGCAGAAACCGAATCAACTGAGCCCCGATGCCACCGAGACCCGCAACTTTCTCCTCTCGAAGGCCCGGTCCGAAGCCGTTCCCCGGCCGGCGTGTGTCGTCGAGCCGGACAAGAATGCCAAAGCACTGGAGCTGGCCTACCCCTGCCTTCTCAGCGGCAAATCTCTAATGGTCCGCGCCATGAGCAGCCTTGAAGACGTCTCAGAATTTGCGGCTGCCGTTGTTCAAATCGACGCCTGCCGGCTCGCTGACAGCGCCGTCGACTCCGAACCCGAGCCGGACATCCGGACAACTGTGGCCCATACCATAGAGAGGGTTTGTCGATCGGTATCCGGTCTCTGGGGACTGCTCGATTCAACCGCCTTCGGATGCTTT
>JARFQH010000044.1 GCA_029287875.1 Desulfobacteraceae bacterium
CCGAATTGCCGTACGAAGGCATTGTAGATGATATTTGCACAACAGGTGTCCGCCGGTTCGACATTGACCGCGGTATTGGCTCCGGATGGCCACACCGGCTGAGACTCGCCCTCTTCGAGAAAGAAACATTTGGCCTCGAAATGCCCGGTTTCGCACAGGGGCAGGGTGATGCGAAAGTGACGCGGGTCGATGGCCACCATGGGCCGATCGAACCAGTCTCGCCCCAGGGGAACTTCTTCCAAATGAACATTGCGGACGATTTCGTTGCGGATCACCTTGCCCGATCCCATGTTGGTCCTGAGCCAGGCACTGCCCTGCCGCGGCCGCTCCAGGGTCAGGTGAAACGTTAGGGTATCGCCACGGTATTTCAGCATCCGGCATCCGGGTGCCGGTTCCTGGCGCAGCCAATCGCGTACGGTCATAACCTGTCAGGTTCCTTTTTTGGAATTAGAAATTTAACGGAAAGGAGGCTTGGTCAAACGGAGTAAGCGGTGCTAAAAATACAGGTCTTTTTCGATGACCGCGCCCTTTTCGACCACCGCTTGGGAGGCACGGCTGTTTTTGATCAGGACCCGACCCGCGATCGTGACGTCGCGCTCGAATCGCACATCACCCTCGATTTTCAATTTCTCACAGTTGACCAGAGATGGTATGCCGGAGTTAAAGCGCGCGTCGAAAAGATCGATTTTGGCGTAGTATTTGGGGTCGAGGTCGACCGCGAGGGTGTCGGGGCGTCCTTTTTTTTGCCGCTCAGGGTTGACCACCAGGCTGCCATTTGAATCAAAGACAAAGCCATCCGATCTGACTGCCAATAGATCACTGCACATTTTGACCGGAAAAAACCGTGAGCGGGGAACCCTGACGGCCGCGGCGCCGTCGAAAAGCGAGATTGCCGCACCCATTGCGGTTTCGATCTGGAAGACATCCGGACTGGTTTTGTCCCGTGGATCCAGATTTTTGGGGTTGAGGATCATCGGCAGGTAGATCGCCTTTTCTCTTCCGATCAATTCCTTCAAAAATTCCAGATTAATCCAGATGTTGTTCGTGTTGAAGAAACGGTAGCGCTCGATGTCCATGCACGCGTCTCTTTCCTCTTGCGGGCACTGGGCGATTTCCCTCAATATGAGCCGGCCATTGGTCAGCCGGGCCAGATGACCGCCCTTGACGTCGGCGACCGTTTTTTCAGCCACTTCCATCATAAAGGGGAAACTATTTTCGGCAAAATATCCCAGCAAGGCGGCATCCATATTAGCGCCGAGGTTATCGGAATTGGAGATGAAGGCGTAGACCACCCCCTCATCGAGCAGGCGCTGAAGCATTCCGGATGTGTAAAGCGCCGTATACACGTCTCCGTGTCCGGGCGGATTCCACTCGAGTTCCGGATTCTTCGGCCAGGAGGCCGGACTCAGATTGCTCTGCAGAATTTTGGGAAACTTGTGCTGCAGGAACGTCAGCGGCGGATGGTTGGGATCTATTTTCTCCAGAGCGGCCAGGGTGTCGCGGTGGGTGTTGAAGCTGTTCATCAACGCCAGCTTGGCACCGATGCTGCGCGCCTGCTCCACGATGATCTCGAGAAATGACTTGTCGTCTTTGACCTTAAGCAGACTCTTGGCACCGGTCAGGCCCATGCTGGTGCCCAAGCCACCGTTTAATGTAATCCGCACGGCTTTTTTAAACGCTTTTTCGCCCGCAGCTTTGTAGGGCGCCAAGTTTTCGGCGGCTTCGATTTCTTCCGGCGCCACGGCCGAGATGTCCCGGTCGTAAATCAGACCGGTTTCACCTTTGACGAGCTTGAGGTAGTAATAACTGAAGGTGTCGATGACTACCGACGGCAGCCCCTCTTTCTTCAGCTTTGCCTTAAACGACGGTAGATGGGCAAATTCCTGGTCAGAAGTCATTTTCATTTACCCCCGGTGCAGCTCAACTTGATGTCATCTGAAGCGGTTCACAGAATCGGTTCGATCCAGCCCATGGGGTCGGCGGCCCGACCGTATTGAATGTCGGTGAGTGCCGCATAGAATTTTTGGGCCAAGAGGCCGACCCGGCCTTCACCCAGGGTGTAAACCCGATCTCCGTATTTAATCTCACCCACCGGTGAAATGACGGCCGCCGTGCCGGAGCCGAAAATTTCCGTCAGTTTTCCCGAGCCATGGGCTTCGATCAATTCGTCGATGCTGATCAACCGCTCGGTTATCTTCATATTCCAATGCTCGGCCAGCTTGATAACGCTGTCACGGGTGACGCCGGGCAAAATACTGCCGTTGAGCATCGGGGTAACGATCTCGCTGTCGATAACAAAGAAGATATTCATGGAGCCGACCTCTTCAAGGTATTTCTGCTCCACCCCGTCCAGCCACAACACCTGAGTGTACCCTTCCAGGTGGGCCTTGTTTCCGGCCAGGAGGCTGGCGGCGTAGTTTCCGGGTGTCTTGGCCTCGCCGACACCGCCGCGAACGGCCCTGACATAGTCCCTGGTGACCCATATTTTTATCGGGTTGAAACCTTCCGGGTAATACGCCCCGACCGGCGAGAGGATCACGAACAGCCGATAGGTATGAGATGCCCTAACCCCTAAAAATGGATCGGTGGCAATGATGGTCGGCCGGATGTAGAGCGATGTTTCCGGTGCGTGCGGTACCCATTCTTTTTCGATGCTGATCAATTGCTTGAGGGCTTCGAGAAAACCGTCTTCCTCGACCTCCGGAATGCACAGGCGGTTTGCGGACCGGTTCATGCGCTTAATGTTTTCGCGGGGACGAAACAGTTGAACACCGCCGTTTTCCGTCCGGTAGGCTTTCAATCCTTCAAAAACCCCCTGTCCGTAGTGCAGCACCATCGTGGCCGGATCCATGACGATCGGTGCGTAAGGTTCGATGCGTGGGTTGTGCCACCCCTTGTCGGGATCATAATCCATGTTGAACATGTGATCCGTGAAATGTGAACCGAATCCCAGGTGATGCTCGTCCGGTTTGGCTTTGAGTTGGTCGGACTTCTTGATGGTTAACGACATGGTTTTCTCCTTGGCGGTAAAAATATTTATGCCCGAAATTAATATATCAAGCGATATAGTAGATTTAGAGTTTAAATCAAGACTTAATTTGCGGTCGCACCCATTGGAGGTAAGCGTTCACAGGGCAACGCATCTGCTTTGTTGTCGGGCACTTGAAGTACAAAAGTACGTCTGCGCGCCCGACGCCTTGCATTTGCGGCACCCTGTAAACGCTTACTATTAGGTGGTTTGAAGCGCATCGGACTTTGAAACCCTGTGAACGGTTTCGATTGGAGAATACCAAAAAGACAAGGATTCTGCGGGTTGACATGCCCGTGGGGCTCGGATAGGGTGGCCTCAAATTTGTGTTATCGGATTACCGCAAACCTCAACATATATGAACGAGAGCGAAAGGATTGGCATGTCAGACAGCGAAAACAAAGCCGGCATCGAGCCGATGCAGCTCGGCTTGGACAACCGGTTCAAATTCAGGTGCCACAAGGGCGTCGACTGTTTCACCAAATGCTGCCGAGGGATCAACATCGTCTTGACTCCCTATGACATCATCCGCCTCAAAAACCGGTTGCAATTGCCATCGGAGGAATTTATAGCGCTCTACACCGACGTGCAGCTGCTGGAGAAAACCGATCTGCCGGTGGTGACCCTCAAACTCCTGGATGACGAACAGCAATCCTGTCCTTTCGTCAGGGACGATGGCTGTATCATATACGAGGACAGACCCACCACATGCCGGTATTATCCGTTGGGCACCGCCTCTCTGAGTTATAAAGAAGGTGCGGATAAATCCGGATTTTATTTTTTTGTCAACGAACCCCACTGCCTCGGTTTCGAAGAAGATCAGGTGTGGAGCGTACGTGATTGGCGGGAGGATCAAGGCGTCGACACGCGTGACGACGTCAATGCCGAATGGACCGATCTCGTGGTCCGCAAGCGCTCGTTTCCACCGAACATGAAGCTGACCGAACAGACCAAGAAAATGTTTTTTCTGGCCAGCTACAACATCGATAAATTTAAAAAATTTGTCTTCGAAAGTTCATTTTTATCCCTATACGATGTAGACAGCGAGACGTTGAATGCGATTCAAAAGGATGAAATCGCCTTGCTCAAATTCGGAATGAAGTGGTTGAAATGGCTGCTTTTCAAGGAGGGGGCTTTCAAACTCAACGCTGAAGCAGCGCAGAGGCGACAGAGCCGGTAAGGGTCACGGTAAGAAATAATTCTACACGATTGCGCCGGATTATGGTTTGTCTACAAGGCACATCCACCTGCGCATATCGGGATACGCGTGGGTGGATGTAACGCAGTAGACGGGCCCTAAGACAAGCAAGAAGTGGAATTATTTTTTGCCGGGGCCCTAAGATATTAATCCTTAACCGCAAAACTGCTACCATTATTGCACAAAGCAGGAATGAGCGGACACATAATTCTAACGTGATTGGTTCCAGGTTCCGGTGTCAAAGTTAAAAAATCC
>JARFQH010000056.1 GCA_029287875.1 Desulfobacteraceae bacterium
TGACGCCGGCGATTGGCTCATACGAATTTAGCAAGTGGGGAGGGCTGTGTAACGTTGAGGTTTTCGGAATGACGGTTACTCACACGTTTGATAACTGGCCCGAGGACTTCATGCGACAACGGGTCTGGACCGATCATAAACAAGCCGCCCACCTTGTAAAACACGCCGGTCTAAGCAGGTTATTCCTGAAACTACCCGAACGAGTAGGGAACTGTTTGATAACGTGAGGCACCATCCGACCGAGTGCCCGAAGATTTCCTTTAATGAGAGCAGGGTAGATCACCGCGACGTCCGCCTTTCACTCAATGCAGCGGCTACCAAAAAGGGATGAAGAATCCTGCGTGATCTCTGTGCTTATGTGCGCATCGGAAAGCGGTATCTGGGAAAACGGGGGTGAATGCAACCCCCTTCTAATATTTCAATCTCATAGCGGCGGGCAGCACCTTAAAGGCAAAGCGATCACTCGTCCAGCCTAGCTCTCCGTCAATCTGCAGGGTAAGCGGTTCGTCCAGCCGCGCCATCAATTGTTTGCCCCGCATGTAAGCGCCCACCCGGTTACCGATAGTGAATCCAGTGGTTAGTGCCATCAGCGCCAACGGGATTCGGGCGGGCATCGCCAAGACGTGAAGGTTGGCATCATCCCACAAGGCATGCGGCACCACCTTCAGCCCCATGCCGAAATAGGGCTGTTTGGCCACGACCAGACTCAGTACACGCGGGATCTTCATCATATTCCCATCCACCACGATGATCCCACCGGTTGGACGGTATTCACCCCGGAAAGCCCTGATGCCTGCCCTGAGATAGGCATTCAGACCGCGGTATCCAAGGGAGTGATAACATTCATACCGTCTGATGATGGTGCCATCAATCCCCAAAGAGGCCATAAACGCTTTTTTGCGGCTGCCACAGTCGATGAGATCGCACGTATGAACGGTGCCCTGTTGTATCCGTTCGGCGATGGCCGGCAAGCTGCCACGGTATTTCAGGGCATGCGAGAGCGCGTTTCCCGTCCCGAAGGGTAAGAAGGCGAGGGCGACCGTCGAAAGGTCGATAGCATTGATCACCAAAGAGAATGTGCCGTCTCCGCCGGCTACAACCAGTACGTCGCATTGCGCGGCCTGCTGCCGGGCGCAATGCGACAGTTCTTCGGCCGAACGGGCATCCAACCCGTAAATCCGCGCATGTAGTACTTTGGCAGCCTCAGCCAGAAGCCGCCGCCGCTGATCCATGGACAGCTTACCCGAGGCCGGGTTTGCGAGAATGCGGTATCTTGATGTCGGTGCCATAATCTCTCTTCTAGTAGCCTATTTCTGGTATTGATTCTGACCTGATGAATTGTTAATATTGCGTTAATTTTTAATGAGTTTTTGGTTAATAGCCATTGCCATCGATTCACCGACAACGGATTGCCGCCATGCGCAGCACCCAACCAAAGTTGAAAAAAAACCTCATTCCGATCCTGCTGGTTATCGGAATCTTGGTGCTATGGCTATCGCAAACACCCGAACATAGCTCATCGGCCGCCAGCACGCCCCACAAAGTACACATCGCCTTCGGTTTTCACGTAAACCTCCGTCATTCCTTCCGCGGTGACACCAACGACGAAAACGGTTTCGGCCAGGACATCGGCGTCATCCGGCACATCATTGGCGAGTTGGACCGTTTCAACCGCATGGGGGTGCCGGTCAGCGCGGTTTGGGACTTTGACAACCTTTTTTCCCTTGAGGAATTGCTACCCGCTCATGCGCCCGATATCATCAGCGACATTCAGCGACGCGTCAGCGAAAACCGAGATGATGTAATTCTGATGTCGTACAACAACGGCCTGATGTCAGCCATGACACAGCCGGAATTCAGGGCCGCCATCGAACGTTCGATCACCAACGAAAACAGCAGCGGTGTTCTGGACATATTCGGCCGCTTTGCGCCTGTGGTGCGCCCCCAGGAGATGATGACCACGGCGGGCAACTTCGAGATTTACAAGCAGACGGGCATCGACTATGTCGCCCTGTATCACAGTGCGACCCCGTTTGACGCCTTTCGGCTCTTTTCCCGTGAGTTGACACCAACGGAAGCGCACAACCCCGTCGATTATTACAATCCCGATACGGGCGAGCAAATAGCCATCATCCCGACTTATCACGCCGGTGACCTGGTCGAGCATGTTAGTCTGCGCAATTGGGCGCAATCGCTGCATCGGCTGCAGATGGAGGGTGAAATCGATCGGGATGTGCTGATTTTCATCAATTTCGATGCCGATGCCGAATTCTGGGCCGGTGCCGAACTGCCCTGGCATCTGAAGTGGCTGCCCAACACCGGTGGCATCGGCCAGTTGATTACGTCGGTGGCCGATCTCAAGTTCGTAGTCTTTAACCAGCTCAGTGACTACCTGGCGACGCACGCCACTGCCGGCTCGATTCATTTCACACAGGACACCGCCGACGGCAGCTTCAATGGTTACAATTCCTGGGCGGAAAAAGCCCTATCATCTGACTATTGGACGCGAATCGTTCGCAACCGCCGCGCCCATCAGATGGCAGACAACCTGTTTGCGACCATCAACCAGGAGGTTCCTGCGGAGCTGAAAGAACTGCAACGCCTATCCTTCGAGACCCGCCTACGTGCGCTCTCAACGACCAACTTCGGGCTGGCCACACCGTTTTTAGCCCGCCAGCGCGAGGCGGCCATGGAAGCTTTGCTGGCCCGCCTGGACAGCTACACCGACCGTATAGAAACTCAAACGGCACTCCGGGCCCGCGCCCTAATCAAGGATGCGACCCCACCTGTCCCTCCACTTACCGGCGCACGTCTGGCCGACACCTTCGTGCACTTGAACCGCAGCACGGATGGCGACCGCATACTCGAATTTCGATTGCCTGCGGAAACATCCGCCGCCGGTGGTTTTTTTATCGCCGACGGACGCGGGCAAATCATTCCAGCAGCGGTGGCTGAGACCAAGCGGCAAGCAGATGCGTCCCAGGTCTACATTGCCATGCGTGTTGCCAGGCAACAGGCCATGTCGGACGGGGTTTACTTCCTTTTTAAGCGGGCCGGAAGCCCGCCCGCCGCGCCGGTAAGCGAAGAGGCGCTGGTAGCCAGTAAACGCGTTTTGAAGAATGAATTCATCAGTGTGCATTTTAACGAGAAAGGCCATGTTGCCCGTGTCCTTCAAAACGGCGAGCTACAACTGGAAGGGGACAGCCTGATCCCATTCGTACAATACAAAACGCAGCGCCTTTCACCTGAACAGCTCTCGGTAACCGTATTGGAAACGGGCGGTGATGGTGTGGTGGCTGTACGCCTAGCGGGCCGCTGGGACGGCCCGCCGGGCGCTACTCGTGCTCCGGGCTGGGTGGATTACCGCCTGCGGCTCATGCGCGGTCTCCCCTACCTTTTTTTCGACGGGGAAGTCCGCTATCCGGACACCTTCCGCCGCACTGTGTTTCAAGCGCAAAAGCCCATGCTGGCGCGCAAAATCGATTCCGGCTGGAAATCGGTGGCGCCCATGGAGCTGCGTTTTGCCGCCCACGCCAGCAAGGAACGGCCGTTTGTCATACACAAACGAAACTTCTTGGGGCAGGAAGGCGCGTATGTGGTGGACTACTTTCGCCATACTCCGGTGAACTTAAACGTGGCCAGTATCAACAACCACGTTACGGCTGAATACGCCGGTGTTACTGCCGCCGGGCGGGGAATGGCAGTGGCCATGAACACGGATTTGAACGCCAATTTCGCTTTTTGTCCGTTTCAGATGACATACAAGCCGAAAGAAGATGCCTTAGCGATCCGCGCCAATCCCTTCGGCACCTATCATGGTGACCAGCTCCTGCCCCCCACCCGGGGTAATCGACTGGGGTACGAGGCGGTCTTGTTGTCGGCGCCGCAATTGCACAGCGCTGGGCCGACCTTCAATGGTCATCATCACCGCTTCGAGGTGATGATCTCTTTTTTCAGCGGCGATGTCATTCCCGAAGGCGTCAAAGCGGATCTGATCGCATTCGCCACACGGCCGTTGAACTTCGGGTCGCACGGGACGATCAGACCGAAAGAACCACCGCAGGCGCACTTGCCACCGGCGGGATTTCTGGCGTTGCCTTATGAGAGAGGGATTGTTTTTCACTGGGAGGCGGCTGATCCCCCGGGCACCCAATACCGGATACGCTATAAATCAATGCGGACGTTGACCGAAAAATCGATCACCGTTTCAGACACCCGCACCCATATTGTCGACCGGGCGGAGTTTACCGCAAGCAACGACGTCTTTACCGCCACTATCGAAACCTTGCATGCCACTGGCTCTCTTTCCGGCCGGTCTCCTGAAATACGGTTCAATTTGAAGCCGGACATCGAACCCACCTGGAATATACCCACC
>JARFQH010000093.1 GCA_029287875.1 Desulfobacteraceae bacterium
TTGTCTGTACGTGGCTTTAGACCAAAGTTATATCGCCGGAGACGAATTTCGAAGCGCTTACGATCATTGCGTAAAAGTACGCAAAATCATCGACGGCCTCATTCGATACCTGAAACAACATCAGAAAAATCGGCCCCGGAGCAAAGCTGTCGGCCACCCCAACGACCAACCGGCTCAACGGGCTCAACCGGCCTAACGGGCTCAACCGACTCAACCGACCCCATGGTTCCACTTGCCGTAAAATCCTACTACTCCCTCATGTGGGGCACCCGGTCTCCGCGGAAGATCTGCGCCGTGGCCCGGGAAATGGGCTACCGGCGGCTGGCGCTGACCGACACCGACAACCTCTATGGCATGTGGCCGTTTTTGAGCGCCTGCCGGCAGGAGGGCATCACGCCCATCGTCGGAGCGGAACTGACCGATCCGGACACCGATCGCCGGGCGGTGTGCCTGGTGGAAAACGCGACCGGCTACCGCAACCTGTGCCGCCTGGTCACCCGACGCCGGTTCGCAGAAAAGACGCGCTTCGATTTCCCGGCGGCCGTGGCCGATCTTGCCGAGGGGCTGGTAGTGCTGACACGCGACGCCGAACTGCTGTCGTTCTGGCATGCGGCAGGGGTCACGGCTGCCGGAGCCGCCCCGCGGCGGCCCGACGGGGTCGCCCTGCGCCTGCGGCAGACCGCCCGACGCCTCGGCCGACCGGTCGTGGCCACGCCGGACAGCTTTTTTATCGAACCGGCCGATGCCGAAGTCCACCGCCTGCTGCGGGCCATCGACCGCAACACGGCCTTTTCCCGGCTGACATCGACCGACACGGCGCCACCCGACGCCCGGCTGGCACCGCCGCAGGTGTATGCCCGACGGTTTGCCGTCTGGCCGGACACCCTGCGCGCCTCCCACGAGATCGCGGAGCGATTGAGTTTCACCGGCCCCCGCAACGAGGTGGTCCTGCCGCCCTGGATCGAGCACCGCGGCGATACAGCCGAGCAACTCCTGCGGCAGGCCGCTTATGCCGGCGCACGGGGCCGTTACGGCGACGACCTGCCCGAACCGGTGGTGGAGCGCCTGGAGCACGAGCTGCGCATCATCGAACAGATGGGGTTTTCTTCTTATTTCCTGGTGGTGCAGGACATCGTGAACCGCAGCCCACGCATCTGCGGCCGGGGCAGCGGCGCCGCCTCGCTGGTCGCTTACTGCATGAGGATCACCAACGTCTGCCCCATCAAGCACAACCTCTACTTCGAGCGTTTTCTCAACCCCGGACGCCAGGACCCGCCCGACATCGACGTCGACTTCGCCTGGGACGAACGCGACACGGTGCTCGATTCGGTTCTGAAACAGTACCCCGGCCACGCCGCCATGGTCTGCACCCACGTCGCCTTCCGGCCCCGCATGGCCATCCGCGAAACGGCCAAGGTGTACGGGCTCACGGACCGCGAGATCGGCCAGGTCTCCAAGCGGCTGCCCTGGTTCTGGAAGGCCGCAGGCGAAGACGACGACCTGTTGACCCGGCTCAGAGAGCTGCCCGAAATGGGACGGATCGACTTCCCGGAGCCCTGGCCCGAGATCATCCGCCTGGCCCAGCGCATCATCGGACTGCCGCGGCACATCTCCGTCCATTCCGGGGGAGTGGTCATCACGCCCAATCCGATCGATGAGTACGTGCCCATCGAACCGGCACCCAAGGGTGTGCCGGTCATCCAGTGGGAAAAGGACGCCGCCGAGGAAGCCGGCCTGGTAAAGATCGACCTGCTCGGCAACCGTAGCCTGGGCGTCATCCGTGATGCCATCGCCGACACGCGCGCGAACGGCATCGCTTTCGACGAGCACAAGTGGGAGCCGGAAGACGACCCGGCCACTCAA
Organism: Desulfobacteraceae bacterium; assembly: GCA_029287875.1. Classification (GTDB taxonomy): domain Bacteria; phylum Desulfobacterota; class Desulfobacteria; order Desulfobacterales; family SG8-13; genus JARFQH01. Next base: position 1,864 of record JARFQH010000093.1, read on the forward strand.
AACACCATCGCCGCCGGACGCACCATGGGCTGCTTCTACATCGAGAGCCCGGCCACGCGTCTGTTGCAGCAGCGGACACGTGTCGGCGATTTCGAGCACATCGTCATTCACAGCAGCATCATCCGGCCGGCGGCCAACACCTTTATCCGCGAGTACATCCGCCGCCTGAACGGCGGCCGGTGGGAACCGATCCACCCCCTGCTGACAGACGTGCTCGACGAGACCTACGGCATCATGGTCTACCAGGAGGACGTCTCCCAAACCGCCATGGCCGTCGCCGGCTTCGATCACATCGAGGCCGACGGGCTGCGCAAGGTTTTGTCCAAGAAAGACAAGGTCCGTCAACTACGGGATTACCGGCAGCGGTTTGCCGCCGGTGCCCGCGCCCGCGGGGTGGAAAACAAAAAAATCGAGGAGATCTGGCAGATGATGATGAGCTTCGCGGGCTACTCCTTCTGCAAACCCCACAGCGCGAGCTTCGCGCGGGTCTCGTTTCAGTCCGCTTTCCTGAAGACCCACTTTCCGGCCGAGTTCGTGGCCGCGGTGATCAGCAACCAGGGCGGGTTCTACAGCACCTTTGCCTACGTGTCCGAAGCGCGGCGCATGGGGCTGAAAATCCTGCCGCCGGATGTCAACGCCGGCCGCATCCGCTGGCAGGGCCGCGACAATGCGGTCCGGGTAGGCCTGCAGTCGGTGACCGAACTGGGGACGGCCACGCAGCAGCGGATCGTCGACTGTCGCAAAGTCTCACCGTATCGCAGCTTCAAGGATTTTTTAAAGCGGGTGCGGCCCGAAGAACCGGAGGCCCGCAGCCTGGTCCACGCCGGTGCCTTCGACGCCCTTCACCCCGGCGAGAGCCGGGCTTCCCTGCTGTGGGACCTGGCCGCCTGGCAGCAGCGCCGATCGAACCGGTCAAAACAGGCCGGCCTGTTCGATGCCGACCCGGAGGAGATCAAACCCTCGCTCCCGCCGGACAACGAGCGCGACCGCCTGCGCCGGGAGTTTGCCGCCCTGGGGTTTCTGTGCGACCGCCACCCGATGGTGCTTTTCGAAGACATTCTAAAGCACCGGGGCATTGTCAAGGCTGTCGCCCTGGAGCACTGTGCCGGACGGCGGGTGCGGGTGGCCGGCCTGCTCATCACCGGCAAAGTGGTCAGCACGAAGCACGGCGACCCGATGGAGTTTTTGACCTTCGAGGACGAGACCGGCCTGGTGGAAACCACCTTTTTTCCCGAAGCCTACCGCAAGTTTTGCTGCATGCTCGACCGCCACCGACCTTACATTCTCACCGGCAAGATCGAAGAAGACTTCGGGGCGGTGACCCTGACGGTCGAAACGGTGGAGCCGATCCGGCGCTAATGTGTTCGAGCATCATATTGCAACCGTTGCGCAGACGTGGAATGAATCTAAAACCTATTTTTAGGCAGCTTTGATACCATTCCCAAAGGGTTGGCAGAGTGCCACAATGTGGTATGTTGTTTACGTGTATTAACGTATGGTTTACACGGTACCTCCTCTATTTTGTCCTTCTGACCTGAACTTCCAGACACCCCGTTAATATCGTCGTCCTTTAGATCGATATTCTGAAACAACACAGGATACGAGCCGTCGAGGCAAGGAGGAATGCCATGACGATATTTAAGAATTACCACAGGATAATTCTTTCGGCCCTGCTGACTGTGGGATTTCTGGCCTTCGCCGATGTTGCCGCCATGGCAACGGATGCAAAAGGCACAGAGGTCTATGGCGTGGCGATAAAAGGATACGACCCGGTGGCCTATTTCACGGAAAACCGTGCCGTCAAAGGGAGTAGCGACGGTATAACCCAAGATATCATTACCGACCTGTCCAAGTTCCGTGATTTGGCCGTAAAGGTGGATCAGACTGAACGGATCCTGGCCATGAACAAAAGTACGGACAGCCTGGAAGCCTACGATTATTACCTGCAGGCCTATTATCATTTTTTCCAACGGACACGCGATGGTCATATTGAAGCGCGAAAATTATTTCAAAAAGCAATAAAACTAGACCCCAATTACGCCACTGCCTATGTGGGCCTTGCCAAAGTAAGAACCTGGGCTGTCAACTACGGTTGGACTGAATTTCCCAATGTTGCACTCCAGGAAGCACTCGATCTGGCTAAAAAAGCGGTTCAATTGGACGATTCCAACGCCAGCGCTCACGGTGAGTTGGGCTATATATACATGCGGTTCGGAGAGTATGATCTCGTCGAGAGTGAACTTCAAAAGGCCATTGATCTGAACCCGAACGACTGGATCAGCTATCGGCATATAGGTGCCGTACTGTTATATGCCGGCCAACCCGCTGAATCGCTCGAGTGGTACACCAAGGTCTTGGAATTTGATCCCTATCTCTCTCCAGGGGTGTATATGAATATCGGAATTGGATATTATCTCAATGGCGATGACGACCAGGCGATTCATTGGCTAAAACAGGCGGCAACCAAATGGCCCACTTTTTTGGGCTGCCACATTCTTCTCGCGCCAATATATGGGCAAACCGGTCAAATGGATCCCGGTGAGGCCAATAAAAAAGCCCAGCTTGAAGCCCTTGTTTTTTCTTTGTGTGATCCTCCACGCCTGACGTCTCGTGCGCATTCCCATCTCTGCCGCCCCAATCTCGGATAGGCCCGTCAATCATCTCTTGCGACAAAACGGGACGACTGATGTCCTTGATTCTTAATTTCAAAAACGATAAAAGATGAATGGGAGTCGAGTTTTTTCAAAATGGGTATCGGTAAAAGAACTTTTGCTCGTTGTTTCGATTTCTGGTAGATAGATGAAGCAGGCCGTTTGTGACCCTTAATACGAACTCTCAGACATGCTCCAGGATAAGGTGATATGAAACGAAAAGCCTCCCTCTTTATGGTGGTTACCCTGTTTTGTGTCGTAATATGGGTCGGTGCGCAGGCCGAGCCTCTTGACGGCAACGAATATGCGGTGACGGAGCCATCGACCTTGACCGTTGGCGGGCGTGGAGAGGTATCTGTTGCCCCGGACCGGGCGACCCTGAGGCTGGGCGCCGTCGCCCAGGCGGAAAAAGCATCCGAGGCGCAGAGCCAGGTCAACCAGGTCGTGCAAAACATTATAAAAGGCATCCAATCGATAGGGGTTGCCGATAAAAACATTACAACCATCGATTTATCCATTTACCCCGTCTATGGAAATCAGCAGCCGGAACCTCAAGGTCAGACAACTCAGCCGGTCATACGCGGATATCGTGCCAGCAACATCATTAGAGTTCAAATCGAAGAACTGGAGAGCCTCGGAGGTGTGATCGATGCCGGTCTCAACGCCGGCGCCAACCGAATTGAGGGGGTTTCATTCGGCCTCAAAAATGACGGCGAATTCCGCGCACAGGCCTTGCGCCTGGCCACCGAGGAAGCCGATGCCAAAGCGAATGCCATTGCCAGGGCTATGGGAGTCGAGATCGTCGGCATCAAGCAGATATCCGAGGCGGGCACCAGCCTTGTGCGCCCGCAAATGGACTCCGGCCCCGTTTTCTCTGCGAGAGCCGCGGCAACGCCCGTGCAAGCCGGACAGGTTCGCGTCGAAGCCTCATTAACGGTGAGCTATTATATCATAGACGCCGAACCCCCAGATTCCGACACCAACACCGTCAGCTCAGCCTATTCTAAATAACCAGAAAAAGTCTGCTTGACCGTGGGACGGAATGCGATTAAATGTGGAGCGTCTAACTGTGCTATAAAGATAGTTCCGGCCTATTGACCGGATCAACCATTCGTTGTTTGCAGTTTAACCGGGGAACATTTTTTTCCGGGCCGCCGCCAACTCCCCATTCACTGCCGTTCGGTGATGCGCAATGAAAAACCGCCCTCGAATCCTTTGCCTGACAGCCGCAAGCGCGATACTTCTGCTCGCCGCGTCGTTTTCGCCCGTCATGGCGGCTTCCGCCTCATCCGTAAAAAGCCTTTCGGGAAATGACAGTCTCATAACAATCAGCGTACAAAACATGCCCCTGGGTAAGGTGTTGGAAAAAATCGAAGAGGTCACTGACCTGAAATTCAAACTCGATGAGCAGTGGAAAGACATACCCGTCAGTGTGACCCTCGATAAAGCCCCTCTGGACAAGGCTTTGAAGCGCATTTTAGTGAACCTGAACAACGTGATCATTTACGGTTCGAATGACCTTGTCAAAATCGTGGTATTTGGAAAAGCCGAACCCGGCAGCGCCACCGGTCGGCCCGCGGGGCCGCCCCCCTATAAACAACCGCTGCCCTTACCGCAACCGCCCCCTTTACCGGATGAAAATTCGTCGCTCTCCGAGGAACCCGAACCGGAAGGCAGTCCCGCACCAGAAGAGTCGGCTGAAACGGCACCGGCCGATCAGGAACAGCAAATGCAGGAAGCAGCCGCTGAAGGTGAAGGTGAAACCAAAACCGACGGCGCCGAGAGCGGTGCCCAGAATGAGCCGACGACCGAAGGTGGAGCGCCTCAAGAAGGTCAACCCGAGGGGCAGCAAGCTGAATAAAACCTGATCTATCTAGT
>JARFQH010000144.1 GCA_029287875.1 Desulfobacteraceae bacterium
ATATCTTCGAAACTCAGCCGTCGCACACCCAGCGCGCACAAGTGCGGGTAAAGCAGATGAGCGGCCTCCAGAAAGGTCTCGACCGCCATGATGCCCGAAACCAGAGGGTGCTTGAGGAATTTGAAGGGTTTGTGATCATCAAGCCACAAGTCGTGGGCCTGTGAAAATATTCGTGTGGCGACCAGTTCGCCGTCTTTGAGATCCAATTGGTCCACGGTCTGGATCATGGGAAGATCTGCAGGTTGGAAACGGAGTCCGTCCAGGTTATTGTTTGCTTCATCCACATCGGATCCGGTCGATTCGACCAGGGTCCCCTTGACCTTTGGAAAAGTGCGGGCCACAGCGACCCAGGACGGTTGGGGCGGGGCCAGGAAGAGCTCGCGGCAGACCATCTGGGCCAGTTCGTCGGCATGTACGAAGGCCGAAGACAGCCCCTTGAGCTTCATGAGTGCCTTGACCTCCGGGTCTTCGGCCATGCCGGTCCCTTCGATGGGCGGCAGCATCAGAGCCTTTGACACCAGGCCATCATGGTCGGTCGGCCATGCGCGCACCAGGGCGGCCATCGATCGGTTGGCGGCACAGTAGTTAACCTGACCGACGTTGCCCTGGATGGCGACCAGTGAAGACAAAGCCGTAAAGAATCGCAGGCCGTGGTCCCGGGCAGCGCCATAGAGGTTCCCGGCCCCCAGGAGTTTGACCGCCACGACCTGTTTGACGCCTTCGGGCGTCATTTGCTCCATGAAACCGTCCCGGATGAGACCGGCCCCATGAATGATTCCGTCTATCCTGCCGTACTCTTTGGCGATCTGCTCCAGCGTTCGAGACACCTGGTGGGGGTCCGTGACATCACAGCAACGGTATGAGGCCTTGAGTCCCAGAATGGAAAGCCGGGATACGTTGCGGGCGATATCCAGGCCTGCCCGGTGCTTTGACGTTTCTAATTCCCTTCGGTCACCCTCCGGTCCGGGCGCTTTCTTTTTGAAAAACCGTTTGACCGTTTTTTCAGCAGGACTGCCGGCATTGCGGAGGGTGGCGTAGGCTGCGGCAGGATCCAGTTCGGTTCGGCCCAACAGCACAATCCGGGGTTTGAAGGGAGCCAGGGCCTGCGCAATATGGTATGTGACACCTCTGGCGCCCCCGGATATCACGACCACATCGCCGGCTTTCAGCGCTAGCTCGGACGGGTGCCCTAAGGAAAGCGGCGCATTGGTGGCCTTGATGGAAAAAGGCTTCTGGTCGTGATAGCTCAATTCAATCAGTGGATTATCCGTGTCCAGGGCGAAATCCAGGGCGTTTTGTACGTCCGTACGACTCTCCAGCGCCACGCTTCGAAACAACATGGAAGGGTACTCAAGGGCCGCGGCCAGGAACATGCCCAAAACGCCCTCTGCGGCGGCCGTGTCAGCGGCGTGGGACTGGATCCCTCTCAGCAGACTCAGGCTGAAGACTCTGTTTTTCGAACCCATGAGGCATTTTAAACAGCCGAAGAATCCGCTCAAAAAGGCCGCCGTCTCCTCGGGTCCCGCCAGGAGGGATTGCGAATCGGCCTCCAGGACCAGGACCAGGCCGGCCAGGGATTGGGCTTCTTTGAGCCGCTGGGCGGCATTTCGGGCACCTTCGGCCGTGCGCAGGTCGAAGGTGCCGTTCAAGCAGTCCAGATGCAGGCAATAAGCCCCAAACCGGTTTTCCAAGAGACGGGTCACCTCGGCCGCAAGGGCCGACTGGGGGTGCATCCCGAGCACTGCCACCTGCTGATCGGGCGTGAGCGCGAGGGGTTTGCCGGTGGCCGGGTGAAGCGCGGTTTTTTCGAAGACCAGCCGCTTGAGCGGTGCCTTTTGATCGGTGTCCTCAGCAGAAGCTTCGCCGGGCATGGTCGCGGCCGGAACGGCTGAGGAGGGCTGATCGTTTCGTTGTTCAGCCTCGTCGCCGCTGGCGCTCCGGCCCGCCAACCCTTCGATGCAGGTCGCAATTTCCCTCACAGTGCGCAAACCCACGAAATCCTCGACGTTCACGGTGATGCCGAAGCGGTGCTCCACATCGTTCATGATCACGGGCAGACGGCTGGAACGGATGGCCAGATCCTGCCGGATATCCATGTCGGGCTCAATCTCGTCGCGCTCATACCCGGTGGCATCCATGATAATCTGGATGACTTGCTCCAGGTAATCAACGACCGAATGCCCTTGTTCAGATAGTGATGGTTCGGTGGGGAGGGTGACCGGTTCCGCCTTCGTAAGGGGTTTCAGGGCTAAAGGTGTATCGATCTTCGGAGACTCTGCCCGGGCCGGCAGCACTGCGGGTGCGCCCCCCAGGATGCGGTCGAGACGTTCCTGGGTAAAACCGGGATCCAACGCACGGCGGACCGCCTCTACGATCTGCGGTTTGATAATTTTGCCGAAGGATTCCAGAATAAAGGCATTGATCTCACGCTGCACAATGGCCCCCACAGGGTCTTCGGAAGGGATTCGGGTTGCGATGGCAGGCGGTGGGGATGGAAGGCTTCGTGGGGCTGTGGTCTCCAAACGCACCGCGTCGGCCCTTGGCAGATGTCCCAAAGCAAAGAGGCGGGCCACTCCGGCCCGATAGGCCGGTACTTCGCCCTCGGGCATACAGGTGGGTATACACAGGGCCTGTTCCAGGGTTTCGCCAACGAGATTGCAGAGTGTATCTTTGGGACCGATCTCCACAAAGTGTCTGATGTCGAAATCCTGCCACAGGGTCTGAGCGTTCTGGGTCCAGTGTACCGGCGACTCCAGGTGAGCCATGAGGATCTCACGAATCCGGTCCGGATCCTCGGGATAGGGCATCATGGTGGTATTCGACACCACCGGAATCCTCGGGGGGTGAAAGGCAACGTCAGCGACAAAGGCGGCCATTTCTTCATGGATCACCTTCATGATCGGCGAGTGAAACGCCATGCTCACCTTGAGCTGGGTGGCCTTGTAGCCTGCCTGTTTTATCTCCTCCATGAGGGCCAGTACCGGTTTGGTATCCCCTCCCAGCACCACCTGGCGGGGTGAATTGAAGTTGGTGAAATAGACGTTTTCGGTGCCGGCGAGCTTTTCTTCCAGATAGGCCATGGGTGCGTCCACGGCGACCATGGTTCCCGGATCGCCCCGCAGGCCGGAGGCCTTGTCCATGCATTGGGCCCGCTTGTTCACGATCCGCAGGCCGTCGGCATAGGAAAACACCCCGGCGACGCACAAGGCCACGATTTCTCCCAGGCTGTGTCCGGCCAGCGCCTTTGGCGTGACCCCCATTGCCATCAGGTTCTGCACCATGGCCAACTCCATGGTGTAGAGCGCCGGTTGTTGCCAGCGCGTCTTCTGGAGGTCTTCCTCGGAGGAATTAAAAAGCAGGTCCAGCAGGTCGAAATCGGCCACCGCGGCCACCCGGTCCATCCATGTCCGAATCTCGGGGAAAGTCCGGTAGAGTGCGTTGCCCATGCCGATGTATTGGGATCCCTGGCCGGCGAATACAAAGGCCAGGGACGGGGTCGGCTGGTCGGCGGGTGCGGCAAAGACCCCCTGACGGGCCATCACCCGCAGGGCCTTTTGCGACAGGGAGTCCCCGGGCTCAACCGGTGGAAGGGCCGCCACCCTGGCCCGGGACTCGTCCGCATTGGGAGCCACGACACCCAGGCGATAGGGGCGGCCGCCGATATGGGTGACGAAAAATGAAACTCCGGGGGCTGACGGCTGCGTCTCCGGGGCTTCGCGCCGATCAGGTTCGGGTTTTTCCGCCAAGGACGCGGCGACCATTACGTGGCCGGAGGCTTCCCGACTCTGTTCGAGCTGGACGACGTAATTGGCGCCACCGAAACCGAAGGCATTGACTTGCAGACGCCGAGGCCGATCCTTGGGTTGCGGCCACTCGGCGGGTTGGTCGGAAACATGGAAACCCGCCGCCTCAAGATCGATCTGGGAGTCAGGCGTGCGGTAGGTGGGGGTGGGTGGGAATATGCCTGACTGCATTGCGGTCACACCTCTGATCAGACTGTTAAGGCCGGAAGCGCCGAGGGTGTGGCCGATCTGGCTCTTGAAGGACGTGAGCATCGTCCTGTTGTTGCCGTTAAGCAGGGCTTTGAGAGCCTTTATCTCCTCGATGTCGCCTTGAACCGTACTGGTGGCATGACATTCCACCAGGTCCACCTGATCGGGGCTGTAGCCGGCATCCTGATAGGAGGCCCTGAGGGCGATGAGCTGGGTTTCGGCCAAAGATTCCACCATCCCCTGATCATTGTTGCTCGCACCGATTCCGGTAATATATCCGTGAATGGGTGCCCCTCGCCGTTTGGCCGTCGATTCCCTCTCGATAACAATCATGCCCCCGCCTTCGCCGAGCACCATGCCGTCGCGAGTGGCGTCAAAGGGTCGACTGCTCTTGTGAGCTGGACGTTGGACGCCCGACAGCATGGCCAGGGCCTTGAGGGCGGAGAACTCCAGGTAATGGGAGGGCTTCAAGGGCTCTTCGCCGCCGCCCACCAAGGCCGCATCGATAATGCCGTTGTTGATCATCTGGATCGCACTGTAGAGGGCCACCAGGCCGGTGGCGCAGGCCGCCGAGACCGAGTAGCTCGGGCCCTGCAGCCCATAGCAGTTGCAGACAAAGCCTCCGGCCGCGCAGTTGAGACGGCCCAGGAGGGTGGTGTCGTCTACGGTGAGGCGGCCGGACCTGATCTTTTTCCTGACGGCGGCTTCCAGTTCCGGGGTCATGGGAACGAAATCCCGAATGTATTGGACAATATCGTGGGAGTAAACGTCGAAGACCAGGTCTGTGATCGTGCCGGCGGCCTCGCCCGAGTTCTGGGAAACGAGCACGCTGATGCGTTCCCTGGGGATGTCGGAATCCAGAAGCCCCGATTCTTTGATGACCTGTTTTGCCAGCCAGAGGGTCAACCTGGTGGATTCGGCCATGGAACGGAAGTCCTGCGGAGCGATACCGAGTTCCTTGCGGGAGATGTCGATATTCTGAAAGGCGCCCACGTTGCAGTAGGTTTTGCCCCGGGCGCGGGGATCGGGATCATAGTACAGGTTGTGGTTCCATTTTGATCGGGGCACCTCGATAATGCCGCATCGCCCGGCCATTGAGGCTTCCCAGACCTCCTGCGGAGCGTTGCCCAAAGAATTGACCAGGGCCATGGCGGTGATGGCAATCCGCTCGCCATTTTCTCGTCGCGCGCTTACCCGGGGAACCTCTGGTACCGGGCGAACGGTTTTTTCGGGAAGCGTCAGCTCCAAAGGCGTCTCGGCCAGGCTGCGGTGAAACGCCGCGATGGACTGGACGCGGTTGACCGCGCCGGCAATGGCGCCGCTCATGAACTGACCTTCGCGCAGACAGGCATCTTCACCCAGGCTGGGGCCATGGGGGTGTTTGACACCCCGGGCAGCCACAAGCAGGCTGTTGGCGCTCAGGGCTTCCAGACGCTGTCGAAAAGAGTTCTCATCATGCCGACCGGTCGTCCATTCACGCTCCAAGGTGCAGATGCCATCAATCACAGGGGTCTTGAGGGACCGAACCCTCAGTCCAACGCTCTCGCCGGAGACCGCCGTCGCACCGGGATCAGAATCGACGACGAGACGTTGATACAAGGGACTCAGCGCACCGGTGGCGACGATCTCCCTGGTGGCCAGGTAAGCCGTCCCCATCTGGATGGCGTCGGCGCCCAACATAAATGCTCTGAAAGCGGTCTCGCGGTTATAAATACCGCCGGCCAGCACCACGTAACGATCCCGGAAGAGCTCCGGTTCTTTCCGCTTGAGCTCCAGTGCTATCTGGGCCAGCATCAAGGTGGAGTGTTCGCCCACATGGCCGCCGGCCTCGTTGCCTTCCAGGACGACAAAACGCACGCCGGCCCCGAGGGCCATGCGGATCAGATCCGCGCTCGAGGCCACGTAGACGGTTTGGATTCCGTGCTCCTGCAGGCGGGCGGCATGAGAAGGGTCTCCGGCGGCAATGACCGCAAAGGGCGGGCGAAGTTGCTCGATCCAGGCGAGCTGCGCTTCGAGATGCGGATTTTCCGGCAGCGCGATAAAATTCACCGCATACGGAACTTGGCCCATGACTTCACTGAGTCGATTGAGGTCCTTCTCCAGGTCCACGCGGCTTTTGAGGCCCAAGGCCAATGTGGGCAGACCGCCGGCCCCTGAGACCGCCCGGGCAAACTCCAGCGAATCGCTGATCCAGGTCATGGCCCCCTGAATAATCGGATATTGGGTTCCCAGGGACCGGGCGGCGGCGTTCTCTGCGAACCGATCCAGTTTCTGCGGGGCCTCCCAGCAGAGACGCTCGACCTCATCGAGGAAAGATGCCAGGGCCTGACGGGTAGAGCGGCCGAACCGTTCGGCGAATACCGGCGCAAAGGCGGCCTCGGGGCCCATGAAGACGAGATCCTGGCGACCCAAGTCGCTTTCCAGCACCGGTATGACGGTCTCTTTGACCCGGCGGGCAAAGGCGCGGCGATGATCCTCTGTGACCGCGCATGAGAACTGGGTATCGGCGTATTGCTTGAGTTCTTTGACCGCCAGCGAATTGCCCTTGTCATAGAATCGGCAGGCGACGTCGAGGCCGTGTCCCACCACGGCGGTGTGTTCGGGCCGCAGTCTGGACAGGCGCTGTTTCAGGCTCTGGTCGGCGGATACCAGATCGGTCTGCCAGTGGAGACTCTCGAACACGATACCCTTTGTGCCGCTGCACAGAAAGGCCGCCGCAGCCTCGGGGGTGGCCACGCCACCCCATATCATCACCTCGGGGCACCGTCCCTGATGGTTGGCCTTCTCCCGCAGGGTCGCGTAAAGAATGCCGGTGGTTTCGTTGCTGACGAAGCCTGCGGTTTCGGCTCCTTTGACGGCAACGGCGCGGGGCGCCTGCGCCAACTGAAGAATAAGGGTGAGTAGTGCCAGATCCCCGCTGACCGGAATACAAGTGAAACGGGTCGACAACTCATGCAGCCGCTCAAGAAAAGCCTCGGGGGTGCAGGTGACAAGGGCCGGATGGTATTCCACCCAAACAGTTTTCACACCGCTGTCCTGCAGAAAACCCTCGAGGGCAGTTTGCATGATTTCTTCGGCGGAAATCTTTATATCCGTCGCCCCTGAGGCCCTGAGGGCCTTGGCGGTATCATCGGTGGTATGGGTACTGATGTCGAATATGGCGCCGGTAGAGGTCTGGCGCGCCGCCTCGACCACCGCCGGCGTGATCTCATTGGGTCGCCACAAAAAAGAGAGGACGGGTCGTGATGGTTTCGTCGTCATGGTAAAAGTTATAACCTCGCTCGTGTTTAGTCATACATAAATTGAGCGTTATATATTTTGGCATAAAGGATAACATTGCATTAAAGTGGCTCTTGCCAGCCTGAATTCAGGTCGGCTTCGGCGTGTCCCTCTAAGAGGCTCATTTCAATCTCGCGCCTGAATTCTTCAAAAGTTTCCGTATCTGAGTCGCGGGGCACGACAAAGGGGCGTCCCCATTCGATCGTCACCTCGCTAAACGGCTTGGGAATCAGGAAGCGGTCCCAGCTTCCTAAAGTCCAGGCCTTCTTGGCAGATACGATGAGTGGCAGGATGACGGCGCCGGAAAACCCGGCCATGCTGATGAGGCCGGGTTTGACAACCCCCTTGGGCCCTCTGGGACCATCCACGATGTGAATAACCGCCGGGTTTGTCTTCAGGGCTTCCGTAATGGCGAACAAAGCTGACGTGCCGCCTTTCGAGCTGGACCCCCTCACCGGGACAAATCCAAACCGCCGGGCCAGCCTGGTGGCCACCTCTCCATCTTTGCTCTGACTGATCATGATAATGGGGTCGAAATTTCTGAATTTCAAGACATAGGCCACGGCAGCCAAAAGACGCTGATGCCACACGGCGATAATCAGCCGCCCGTAATCGTCCAGGCACCCCAGAGCGATTTCCTCCCCGACGACCCGGATTCTCAGCAGAAAGAGGTAGCCGCGAAGCAGATAATAGCCCAAGGGTATTAACCCGTATATGAGCAGGTAATGATAAGGACGAAGCGCCAATGAAAAACTCCTTATGATCGGGAACGTTTTTGATGTGGCTGAACGCTTGGATTCGCAATAACCAAGGCGGCTATATTTGGATTTTAGGGCGGTTTTTGTACAGGCTGGATCCCGGTTAATCTGTATTGAAAATGAGAACGCTTTTTTGTCGGAGCGAAGTATGGTGAAATTCACGAGTTATGTCAATGACAAATACTGTCCACAATAAGGTGGGCGACTCCGCCCGGATAAGCGGTTTCGGAAGACGGCTGAAACTCGCCGTCAACGGAGTCTAAACCCGGACCAGTCCCGTCTTCAAATAGGCGTTTGGCATTATGGCCAAGATTGTGGCTTTTATACGGCATTGGTATTGGGTCCGGTCCAAGACCCCGTAGACGGCTCAAACAGTCAGCCGCAGGTCTCAACCGCTCATCCGGTCTCAACGGGCTCAACTGGCTAAACCGGCTAAACCGGCTCAACGGGCACAACCGCTCATCCGGGCTCCAGCGCGTCATTTTCATGCACCGTGGCGGCCCGCAGGGCCACGTGCGTTTAACTCTTTTTGGGGGTAGCGAAGATCCAAAAAATGTTTACTTTTAAAAATTATTCTGTATTTGACTGCATTGCTGCAAAACGACCGCTTGTCATGGTCGCCCCAAATTTGACCGCTTACGGGGGATGTGATACGCGTTTTACAAAGGGTGTTCTGGGTTTTGCGAATGCATCTTGACGGTGCTGATAAAAATGAAGTGATCATCTTTCACCATGGATTCCCACAAAAGGAGGTGTGCATCATGAGGCAAGTTTTTTTCTGTTTAATTTTGGCAACGCTGATGACCGGTCCAGGCCTGGCCGGTGAGGTGAGTGTTGAAGACTTCCAGGTTAAAACCACTAAGGACCTCTTCGATTTGTGTACCGCACCGGATAATGAGCCCTTGGCTTCACATGCCATTCACTTTTGTCACGGGTACTTGGTCGGGGCCTTTCATTACTACGCGGCGAGCGTGGCGGGACCAGAGGGCCTCCCTCTGGTATGCCCCCCTGATCCGCGGCCTTCCCGCAATGAAACCATCGGTATGTTTATCCAATGGGTCAAGGACCACCCGCAGTATTGGGACGAGTTGCCGGTCGAGACCGAATTTCGTTTCTTGATAGAAAAATGGCCATGCGAGCGTTGACCTAGATCGGTACGCTACAAGGCATCATACATAATGGATCACAATATTGAGCTTAAGGTAAGGAGGACTCCATGAAAAAACTGACGATAGTCATAATCCTGGTGATCAGCCTGGCGTTTGTGGGATGTGCCGGCATGTCGGATACCGAACAGCGAACCCTCAGTGGGACCGCAATAGGCGCTGGGGCCGGGACGGTGGTCGGCGCCATAGCGGGTAATGCGGGTTGGGGAGCCGCCATAGGGGCGGCGGCCGGTGCTGCCGGCGGTTACCTTTATGACCGGGATCAGAAGTCCAAGGAAGCAGCCTACCAACGTGGTTATCAAGAGGGTCAAACGGCAAAATAATGAGTGGGGATAATTTATGAGCGGTTTCAGGCGCGTTTACGGCTGGATCGTGCGCACCGCTGCTATTGCGGGACTTATCGCCTTCACCGTTTTGCTCGTTTGGGCCTTCGAGTCCCGCAAGATGCCGGCGCTCGGCATCTGGCACACGGTGCCTTTGACAGGCGAATTTACGGCCCGCGACGCGACAACCCGGGAGACGCTGCAGGATTACCTCGACCGGGAAGAACGGCTTTTTCGCGAGCTGCGAGTGAAAATTTACGACCGCCTGGCGCCGACAGCCGAAACGACCTATAGCCGCTACCGTGCCGGCGGGCTGCAGGATCCCCATCAGTTGCCGCGCAACTGGAACCGGACCTTCGAGCTTGTTCCGGAAAAGGTTCAAGGCGGCGTACTGCTACTACACGGCCTCACCGACTCGCCTTACAGTCTGCGCCGCATCGGCGAAATCTTCTACGGGAAAGGTTTCTACGTCCTTGGTCTGCGCCTGCCCGGCCACGGAACGATACCGGGAGCCCTGACGGAAGTGGATTGGAAGGACTGGGTGGCGGCGAGCCTCATCGGTGCGCGTCATGTCCGTGAGCGGATCGGTCCGGACAAACCCTTTGTAATCTCAGGATACTCCAACGGCGGCGCTTTGGCGGTCAAGTACAGCCTGGATGCATTGTCCGATCCGGGCCTTCCGCCGCCGGACCGGGTGCTGCTCTTCTCGCCGGAGATCGGCATCACGCCGTTTTCAGCCATCGCCAATTCCCACAAGCTTCTGAGCTTTTTATCTGACTTTGCCCAGTTCAAATGGCTGTCGATCCAGCCCGAGTACGACCCCTTCAAGTACAACTCCTTCCCCAAGAACGCGGGCCAACAGGCCTACGAAATCACGGCCGCATTGAAGCGCCAGCTGGCGGAGGCGGTTAAATCCGGCAAGCTGATCGAATTTCCTCCGGTGCTCACCTTTCTCTCTTGGGTCGATGCGACGGTCGAGACCTCCGCAACCATCGACCGATTGTACGGCCAGCTCGAAAACCAGGGCAACGAGCTGGTCATCTTCGACGTGAACCGCTCCGACCGACTTAAGCCCTTTTATCCGGCCGGAGACGCTGCGTCGCTGGAGCGCCTCGAGGACCGCTCCGATCTGCCCTACCGACTGACGATCATCACCAATACCACTCCGGATTCACAGTCTTTGGCCCGGCGAACAAAGGCGCCCCGCTCGTGGGCTGTCGCCGCCACAGCCCTGGACTTGGTATGGCCGCCTGGCGTGTACTCCTTGTCCCACGTGGCGATTCCGTTTTCGCCCGACGACCCGGTCTACGGTTCGGTTGAAGACCCCGGTAGCGCATATCGGGGCCTGCCGTTCGGCAGGCTGCAGCCGCGAGGAGAGACCCGCTACCTGATCGCACCGTTGAGCCAGCTCATGCGTCTTCGCCACAACCCGTTTTTTGCATATGTTGAACAGCGTATCCTTGCGGAGATCGACGAATACCTCACTCATTAAGGGCTCGCTCGACAATTAAAGTTTTGAAAACCTTGGCGACGTTTTTTGGAACGGACGTTTATGTCCACTGAGATTACAGAATGGACCCTATCTGCCGGACCGATAATGCGCTGCAAAGCTGCGTACATAAAGAACTGAGACTCAAAAGAGTTATCGGCATCCTGGCGCTTTTGATTGTCACGTTGCTGCCTGGCGGACTAACTGCGCAGGACGACGGTGCGCTGCCGGAAAAGCTGTTGGTCGCCGTAATAGATTTACCGCCGTTCGCCATGAAGACCGCCGATGGCCGCTGGGAAGGTCTCGGCGTCGATCTCTGGCGCAAGGTGACTGATGAACTGGGCGTCGACTTCGAGCTGCGCGAATACGGCACTATCGGGCAATTAAAGGAAGCGTTCTTAAAAGACGAAATCGATCTGATACCCATGGCGGCCGTCACGCCGGAGCGCGAAATCTATCTCGACTTTTCAAATCACTACTACAGGTCGGGAGTTGCCATTGCGGTCGGGGCAGAAAGGGCCGGATACGGTTGGCTGCGGTTTGTCGACCGTATCTTATCATTGCGATTTCTGACGGTTATCGGCTCCCTGATCCTGCTGTGGCTGATAGCCGGTACACTCGTGTGGCTGTTCGAGGGCCGCCGGAACCGCACCATGTTCGGCGATGGACCCGTCAAGGGGCTCGGGCACGGCATCTGGTGGGCCGCGGTAACGATGACCACCGTGGGCTACGGCGACAAAGCCCCAATGACATTGGGCGGGCGGATCGTTGCCATTATCTGGATGTTGGCATCGATCATTTTGATTTCCAGCTTTACGGCCGCCATCACCACCTCGCTTACCGTCAGCGAGTTGAGCGGCAAAGTGCGTGGATTGCGCGATCTGCAGACTGTCCGCGTCGGCTCTGTGGCCCAATCCGAGGGCCAGAACTATCTTGCTAAAAACGGCATTGCGGCGTTTCCGTTCAAGAATGAGCGCGATGGTTTGCAGGCGCTCGTTGATGCTAAAATCGATGCCTTCGTTTTCGATGAATCCGTATTGAAGTACCTGGCAAGAACCCAATTCCCGGCCCGGGTGCGCGTTCTCCCCGGGACATTCGATCATTACTTCGTGGGCATGGCCATGCCGCAAGGCAGCCCGCTCCGCGAACCGCTCAATAGGGCCTTGTTGAAATTCATAGATACCGACGAGTGGGAAAGACTTGTAAAAAAATACTTCGGATCCAGCGGTTAAATTGAGCGTTTTACCTTTTAAATACTCACGTAAAAAAAAGACATCCGACGGTAAACCGCCGGATGTCTTTTTTGGGTGAATTGAAACGGGTTAGAGCTTGACGACGTTCTTTGCTGCGGGACCTCTCTCGCCATCTTCAATTTCAAAACTGACCCGTTCACCTTCAGCAAGCGTTCTGAAGCCCTCCATGGAAATTGCCGAGTGGTGGACGAACAAATCACCGCCTTCATCTTTTTGGATAAAGCCGTACCCTTTCCGATCGTTGAACCATTTCACTGTACCTTCAGGCAAAACTAACTCTCCTTTGTCAAACAGGGTTGATATTGACCCATCCGGCAGATTGTCTGGGCAGCCCGATTAGATAATTTCCGTCCACAAATGGCCCTTTTCCGCAATTTCGGCGTCAATCACGCTAAAGACGTGACAGGTCTGCGGAATCGCTTGTGCGGCATACAGTAGTATGCCTCCGCACAATTCCTTGATTTCCTTGAACTTGCAGAAAAATGCACATTACAGGCTCGGACACTGATCAGTGTCATTAAAGAAACAGAGGATGGACACTGATCAAAACATGATAGAACAACTGCCACAATCATATGAAGCAATAATTCCTATCGGGTGAGCGCTATCGCAAACCATATGCATAGTCGCAAATCTTTAGCAGCACTAAAGCAGCAGACTCAATGAAGGCTAGATGCAGCGCGGC
>JARFQH010000211.1 GCA_029287875.1 Desulfobacteraceae bacterium
TCAGGTTTCGGGTTTCAGGATTTGGGGTTTGCTGACACCTGACACCTATAACCCTATTCCCGATGATTCAAGTGGTTTCACTTTAACGACCCATCTTCGCATCTTGCGGGGAAGTTACGATCTAAGACTCTAATTGATCGGTTCCGGGTCCAAAGTTTACAACCGGTGGATACCGATATGCAAGTCTCGACTTTACAAACCGCTCAGAGTCTTTATATTCTTAAGCATTTCAAACCGTTTTTATTTACATTCATTTTAGGCGGACGAAAGGAAGGGCATGATGAGGTACGATTTTAACGCAGATGAAATTTTTGAGATGGCCGAACAGATGGAAAGAAACGGCGAGAAATTCTACAAGAGCGCAGCTGCCACGATCGGCGACGAAGCGCACAAAAAGCTTTTGCTGGAATTGGCTGCGATGGAAGTTGACCATGAAAAAACATTTAAAGCCATGCGCAGCGATTTAAAAGCCGCCGAAAAATCTGCCACAGTTTTCGATCCCGAAGGCGAGGCCGCTCTTTACCTGCGCGCCCTGGTCGACACCCGCGTCTTCTTCGAAAAAAAGGTCGATGTTTCCTCGATGGAGAAAATTTTAAAAGCCGCCATTGAAGCGGAAAAAGATTCAATCGTTTTCTATCTCGGCATGAAAAATGCCGTACCGGAGAAATTCGGTCAGGATCGAATCGAGGGAATTATAAAAGAGGAGATGGGGCACATCCGATTGCTGAGCCGGGAGCTGACCCAACTGAAAAAGTAGATGGAACGATAAATCAGAAACTGTCACTCCGGAACCTTTCCCTGTATCGATATGTCTTCCAGACCTGCGCGGTTCAGAATCCGAATGTTCCGGCCGCTGACTTCGATCAATCCCTGGCCGGCCATTTTGGCGAAGATGCGTGACAAGGTTTCCGGGATCGTGCCCAGTAGACTGGCCAGCTGTCCCTTGGAAATCGGCAAGACCGCCCCTTCGGGATCCTCCTGTTCGTCTGCCAGTAGCAGGAGATAGGATGCCAGGCGGCCCGGCACCTCCTTTAGCGACAGGCTTTCAACTTGAACCGCGAACTGGCGCAGCCGCATCGATAGCACGGCGAGCATTTTCAGGGCCAGCGACGGGTTGCGGGATATGAGGGCCACAAAGGCATCCCGGGGAAAAAACAGTAAGCGGCTGTCAGCCAGCACTTCCGCATTGGCAGGAAATGATCGCCCCGCAAACACGGCCACTTCACCGAACGGTTCTCCCGGACCGATGATGTGAAGGATCTGCTCCTTGCCGTCCGGTGCAAGCTTAAAAACCTTTATCAGTCCGTCGATGACGATGTAGAAACCGTTGCCCTGATCTCCTTCGAAAAAGACCGATTCCCCCTTGGTGAAATCCCGCTTGACGGCAATCTGACGAACTTCTTCCAACTGGGCAGGCGAAAGGCCGCTGAATGCGGATATATTTGCTATAATTTCAATTACTTTTTTCATAAACACCTTTTTTGCGACATACCACCGGTTTTTGACCTATGTCAATGCATATCACCGTCGACTGATATAAAAATCGATTCACCGAGGCAAAAATACGATTGGTTGACTTAAGTCAATGCATGGTCACATGCCAGTGATTATGTTGTCCTCAAGAATTTAGCGGCGAAAGCATATTCGATTTTTTTAAACCCCAAGAATAAGGAGAAGGATCATGTTTTGTTTTCAGTGTGAACAGACGTCAAAAGGCGAAGGCTGTACGAAAATCGGCGTATGCGGCAAGAAGCCCGAAGTTGCGGCTCTTCAGGACCTGTTAATCTATGCCATCAAAGGCCTCTCACAGTATGCGGTCGAGGGCCGCAAAGTCGGGGTCATTGACCTTGAGGTCGACAGGTTTACCTCCAAGGCACTTTTTTCGACCCTCACCAACGTTGATTTCGATCCGGCCCGCTTCGTCGAACTGATCAATGAAACCGTCAAACACCGGGAAGCCCTCAAGGAAAAGGTGCGGTCTGCCGGCGGAAAAACCGGTTTCACGGAAGGCCCGGCCGTTTTCAAGCCGGAAAGCTCATTGGAGGCAATGGTAAATCAGGGTGAAAAAGTCGGTGTAAAGTCGGACCCGGATATCAATCCCGACATACTGTCACTCAAGGAACTTCTGGTTTACGGGCTCAAGGGCGCGGTTGCCTACGCCGATCATGCCGCCATCCTGGGGCAGGAGGACGAACGGGTGTACGCTTTCATGCACGAAGCTCTGGCGGCCACCTTGGACGGCTCGCTCGGTGTCGAAGAAATGGTCGGCCTGGTGTTGAAGTGCGGTGAGATCAATCTGCGGGCCATGGAGCTTCTGGATGCGGCCCATACCGGCACTTACGGCCACCCGGTTCCCACCCCGGTCTCTCTGGGTGCTAAGAAAGGCAAGGCCATTCTCGTGTCCGGGCACGATCTCAAAGACCTGGAGTTGCTTCTGCAGCAGACCGAGGGAAAAGGGATCAATGTTTACACCCACGGTGAAATGCTGCCCTGCCACGGCTACCCCGGATTGAAAAAATACCCGCACTTCTTCGGACACTACGGGACGGCCTGGCAGAACCAGGCCAAAGAATTCGCCAAATTTCCCGGGGCTATTCTGATGACCACCAACTGCATTCAGAAGCCGCAGGAGTCGTATAAAGACAACATTTTTACCACCGGTCTGGTCGGCTGGCTGGGGGTTGCCCATGTCTCCAAGGATTTCACCCCTGTAATCCAAAAGGCGCTAGAAATGCCTGGATTCACAGAGGATGTCGAGGGCAAGAGTGTGCTGGTGGGTTTCGGCCGCAACGCGGTTTTGGGTGTTGCCGACAAAGTCATCGAGGCGGTCAAGAATAAGGCCATCCGGCATTTCTTCCTGGTGGGCGGCTGCGACGGCGCCAAACCGGGCCGCAGTTATTACACCGAATTTGTTGAAAAAGTGCCCGAGGACTGCGTGGTTCTCACCCTGGCCTGCGGCAAGTTCCGCTTCTTCGACAAAGACCTGGGCGACATCGGCGGTATTCCCCGACTGCTGGATATCGGGCAGTGCAACGATGCCTATTCGGCGGTTCAGATCGCCGTGGCTCTGTCGAAGGCGTTCGATGTCGGCGTCAATGACCTGCCACTCTCGATGATTCTGTCCTGGTACGAACAAAAAGCCTGCGCCATCCTTCTGAGCCTGCTTTACCTCGGGATCAAAGATATCCGGCTCGGGCCGAGCCTACCGGCTTTTGTGTCTCCCAACGTACTGGATGTACTGGTTAAAAACTTCAACATCATGCCGATCAAAACGCCGGACGAAGATCTGAAGGCAATCCTCGGCTAAATTATTACTGCAGGGGCGTTCCGGACGTTTTTGCTGGAATCCGGAATGCCCCCAAGCGACACGACGATCTAAAGGGGGAAACCCGCCATGAAATGTCCGGGTCAGGATACGCTCTACTGGAAGCCGGGTGCCATCTTCGAGGTGAACTGTCCGAACTGCGACCGACAGGTGGAATTCTTCAAGGATGACACCTCCCGTAAATGCAACCATTGCGGGCACCGTTTTGTGAATCCCAAGATGGACTTTGGTTGTGCGGCTTACTGCCAGTATGCCGAACAATGCCTGGGAACCCTTCCAGAGGAAGTTCGGGCGCAAAAGGAGGACCTGCTCAAGGATCGGGTGGCGGTGGAGATGAAACGCACTTTTAAACGTGATTTCAAACGGATCGGTCAGGCCACGCGGCGCGCTCGCTATGCCGAACGCATTGCCGGAAAAGCGCGCGGTACGCTCCCGGTCGTGCTTTGTGCCGCCTATCTGCGGGATATCGGCGCCCCGCAGGCCATGAAAAAATTTGGAGACACGGCGGAAGACCATTTGGAACAGGAAAGTCCGGTGGTTGCCAGAGAGATTCTCACCGCATTGCAGGCGAAAGATCCGCTCATCGATGCTGTTTGCGCCATTGTCGGTCACCATCTTGCCCCGGGTTCGGACGCGCCACCGGATCACAAGATTGTTTACGATGCGGACTGGGTGGCACAGATGGAAGAACGTATCAAGTCGCAGCCACTGGATGACGGTCAACTATCCGACCGGATCGAAGCAGAGTTGCTGACGGCAGCGGGCAAAGAAGAGGCGCGCGCTGTTTTGCTAAGATAGGATGCACAAGGGGAAAGGGAAATCAGAAAAATAGCGCGGAGGTGGACTTTGTCAGCCGCAGAAGTGACGGCGCAGACCTGCCACGCCCTGGGTGTGATAGAAACAAAGATGCGGTCAAGGATCATTCCAGGATGGCCAATAGAGAGGGTATACCATGAAAGTCAAACGTAAAATCATACAGATCGACGAAGAAAAATGCGACGGTTGCGGACAGTGCGTTCCGGCCTGCGCCGAAGGTTCTCTCGAGCTTGTGGACGGCAAGGTGAGAGTGGTGTCCGAAAACCTGTGTGACGGCTTGGGCGCCTGCCTCGGCGAATGCCCCAACGGGGCGTTGAAAATTATCGAACGCGAGGCCGAGGAGTTTGACGAAGAGGCGGTTGAAGAATACCTGGCCGAAAAGGAGAAACAGGAAAAATTGCAAAACCGCATGATCGGCGGCGGGTGCCCTTCGGCTCGCATCCAGCAGTTCGATCGCGTGACGTCTTCTGAGAGCCCTCGACCCTCACCGGTCGAAGCAGAGGACCGATCCGCCCTAACGCACTGGCCGGTGCAGATTCGCCTGGTGCCGCCGACCGCCCCTTTTTTGAAAGGCGCCGAACTTCTGGTTCTGGCGGACTGCGTGCCGGTGGCCTTTCCAACGCTTCATCGCGATTTTCTCGAGGGCAAAGCCGTCATGATGGGCTGCCCGAAGTTCGACGATGCCCAGAGCTATATCGACAAGTTTGCCCAGATTTTTCGAACGGCCGGAATCAAGAATGTCACCATCGTTGTGATGGAAGTTCCGTGCTGTTCCGGCCTGCCCATGATCGTCAGGAAAGGCCTTGAGGCTTCCGGCCAAACCATTCCAGTGGAAGAGATTGTGGTCAGTACCAAGGGTGCCATACTGAGTCGGGCGGCCGCTATCAATTGAGAATGATGCTCAAAATAGTCTTTACAGTGCCATTGAAATATGACAATTAATAATTTTCATATTGCTCAGAGCGTGCAGACCCATCGTCCTTTTTCAAAACGGGCGTTTACCTTTAACCTCAATCCATGAAGAGGAGGAAAAGCATGGCGGAACAATTGCAGGTTTACAAATGTGAAGCTTGTGGAAACATCGTCGAGGTTCTGCACGGCGGCGAAGGTGAACTGGTGTGCTGCGGGAAACCGATGGTCCTGATAAAGGAGAACACGGTTGATGCGGCCAAGGAAAAACACGTTCCGGCTATCGAGAAAGTCGAGGGCGGATACAAGGTCAAAGTCGGCAGTGTGCCGCACCCCATGGAAGAAAAGCACTACATCGAGTGGGTGGAGTTGATCGCAGACGGTAAAGCCTACCGACAGTTTCTTAAACCGGGCCAGACTCCGGAGGCGATTTTCAAGATCGACGCCGCCAGCGTGTCGGCGAGGGAGTACTGCAATCTGCACGGGCTCTGGAAAGCATAATCAACCCCCAATTGCCGGTTTCCTCGTTGGCATTTTCATACAGGAACCGGAACCGTTGCAGACGCGTATCGTCGCTAACGGGCATCTGAACTCCAAAAAAAGGAGGTGATGGCCATGCCAAGTTGGAAATGCCACAATTGTGGATATACGTTTGATGCCGATAAACCGCCGGACACCTGCCCGTCCTGTAAAGAAAAGTGCGAATTTCTGGACAACTCCTGTTACACGCCCGACTGCCAGGCGGATGGGGTCGATAAACGGATAAAGTAAAAGGAGAGGCGAACATGGCGAAGGCGCTTGTCGTGTATACTACACGCACCGGTGAGACTCAGAAAATAGGCGAACTGATTGCGGAAGGGATTCGAATTTCCGGTCATGAAGCCACGCTTGCCAGCGACAAGGAAATCAAGAAGACCTCCGATCTCGAAGGGTATGATGCCTATGTCTTCGGCTCGGCAACCTACCACGGCGATCTGATGCAGGGCATGAAGACGCTCCTGTTTCTGGCGGAAAAAGCCCAACTCGATGGGAAGATCGGCGCAGCTTTCGGTGCGTTCGGATGGAGTGGCGAGGCGCCGGGACGTATTTACGGAACCATGGAAAACATCTTTAAAATGAAGATGGTCAAAGAACCGCTGATGCTCAAATCCAGTTCACTCGGAGGCGGCCTGCAGATGGCCCAGGATTATGGACGCCAAGTGGCCAAAACGATGGCGTCCTCTTGATCGAGCCAAGCGAAACTGAAAGGAGATCGCTATGCCCACGACACCTCAGCATTGTCCCGGTTTTACAAGTTTAAAAAACCTCAAGTCGTTTATGTGCAAGTGCCCTGCGTGCGGCGCCGAAAAGGAAATCTTTTCCGATGAATTCGACCGGACGCATAAATGTAACAAATGCGGTAAGGAAATCGATTTTACACAGTGTACTCTGGAAGGGGGAGCCGGGACAACGGAACCCGCGTAAGGCCCGCTCGGCGAAGCTTCGCTTGCTGACGATGTCGAAAAAATGGTCGGTTGACCAAAGCCGCTCCTGTGGGACGAAAAAACATGCTGGTTTTAGGCTTACAGGGCAGTCCGCGAAAAAAGGGTAACACCCAATTTCTTCTGTCGACGCTGCTGGATGAAGCTGAACGACTGGGGGCGAGGACTCAAAAAATTGAGGTCGCCAGCCGCAACATCCTTCCGTGTAAAGAACTCGTCGTCTGTGAGAAAAAAGGGTTTTGCCCCATCGATGACGACATGAAGCACGGCATTTATGCACTGTTGCGTGAAGCCGATGTCATCCTGTTGGCCAGTCCCGTGTTTTTCTACAACGTGACAGCCCAATTGAAAGCGCTGATCGATCGTTGTCAAACCCTCTGGGCACGCAAATACCGGCTGAAGTTGGCCGATCCAGCCCAAAAATACCGCCGCGGATTTTTACTGGCGGCCGGTGCTACCCGGGGGCGGAATCTTTTCGAGGGTCTGAAGCTGACCGCTCAATATTTCTTCGATGCCGTCGGCGCCGAGTTTGCCGGCAGCTTGACATATCACGGTATTGAAGGGCCCAAAGACATGCAAAACCATGCGACGGTGCGTGATGACATCAAGCAAGCCGCCCGGGAACTGCTCGAATCGTTGGCAAACCGCCGGAAAGTTCTGTTCGTTTGCCGGGAAAACGCCTGCCGCAGTCAGATGGCCGGTGCATTCGCCCAACACTATGCCGGAGACCGCATGGATGTGGCCACCGGCGGCAGCCAACCGGCCGGCACCGTCAATTCGATCATGGTGGAGGTGATGCAGGAGAAGGGCATCGACATGGCCTTCCGCGTTCCGCAAACGATCGAAGCCGCTTTGGGAAACGGACCGCCGGCAACCATCGTCACCATGGGGTGCGGGGAAGCCTGCCCGCATGTCCCCGGTGCCCGGATGCTGGATTGGGACCTGCCGGATCCGTCAGGTCAGGATCTGGAGGCTATGCGCAAGGTCCGGGACCAAATCGAAGATAACGTGAGAAAACTTGTTCAAGAAATTCCGAAAGCGTAAACTGGGGGTTCACTCGAAAATAACATCATATTCTGGGGAGCGTCTCATCGCCCAAAATGGTGAACTTATTTTTTCGTGAACCTAAAAAGAGGCAACTGTCAATCAACACAAGGAGGTATGAAAGCATGGACAAATACGTATGTACGGTTTGCGGGTATGTTTACGATCCGGCACTGGGTGACCCTGACAACGGTGTGGCCGCCGGTACTAAATTCGATGACCTTGCCGATGACTGGGTTTGCCCGGTTTGCGGAGCGGGCAAGGAGGATTTTGAAAAAGAGTAACGACATATCTGCCATCGGTTGACAATACCCTGTTTCGGCAAAACAATATGATGCCCTTTTTATCATTGCCCTGCGGTGATGACGAAAAGGGCATCATTAGTTCGGCCTCGACCGAACCCAACGCCAAACAGCATCTGCCAAATAGAGGAAGTTGAAATGAAACCAATCGAAATCACGCCAGGCATCTACGATGTGGGTGTCAATGACTGGAACATCAGTGATTTTCACGGATACTCGACACCGTTTGGAACGAGCTACAATGCCTATTTGGTCCTGGATGAGAAGATTGCGTTGATCGATACGGTCAAGAGCGGGTTCGCCGATGAGTTGCTTTATAACATTTCCAAGGTTGTCGATCCGAAAAAAATCGATCTCGTCATCAGCAACCACACTGAAATGGACCATTCCGGCAGTCTCGCACGCGTCATGCACCGCATTGGCGAGGACAAACCGCTCTACTGTTCCAAAATGGGTGAAAAAAATCTGCAGCGGCACTTTCACCGCAAGCTGAACTATCAGCCTGTGGCCAACGGGCAGGAGCTCACCATCGGTCGACGTACGTTTACCTTCTTGGAAACCCGAATGGTGCATTGGCCCGACAGCATGTTCACCTACCTGAAGGAGGACAGGATTCTGTTTTCCAGCGACGGGTTCGGGCAGCATTACGCCGGACACGAGAAGTTTGATGACCAGATCGGTGATGCCATTATGCCGCATGCTAAAAAATATTTTGCCAACATCCTGATGCTCTACGCCCCCCTGATTCTCAAGCTCATCGATAAGGTGACCGAAATGGGGCTTGGAATCGACATGATTTGTCCGGACCACGGGGTGATTTGGCGTAAAAACGCGTCGAGGATAATCGATGCTTACGGCCGCTGGAGCCGCCAGGAATCTAAGCCCAAGGCTCTTGTCATCTATGATACCATGTGGCACAGCACCGAGATGATGGCCAATGCCATAGCCTCCGGCATCAGCGCCGAAGGCGTGGATGTCCGGCCCATGTATCTGCGCAAATGGCACCGCAGTGACATCATGACCGAGGTGCTCGATGCGCGGGCCGTGGTGGTCGGCTCACCGACCCTCAACAACGGCCTGTTCCCTACGCTGGCCGACTTTCTAACTTACATGAAAGGCTTGAAACCGAAGAACAAGATCGGAGCCGCCTTCGGGTCCTACGGTTGGAGCGGTGAAGCCGTCAAGGTGATCGAAAAGGAGCTGACGGAGATCGGTATAGAGCTGGTCGAACCGGGTTTCAAAGTACAGTATGTGCCCGACGGCGAGACATTGGATGCGTGCTATGAGTACGGGCAGAAGATCGGCAGGGCGGTCAATGGTTAATCCGGAAACAAAATGCCCGATACCGAACGCCATCTAACCATGAAAATACCCGTTGTCGAATTGAGCGAATGCATTAAATGTGAGATCTGCGTTGAAGTCTGTCCGGCCGTTTTCAGGATGAACGATGCGGGTTACATCGACGTGGCGGATTTATCGTCCTATCCGGAACCCGAAGTTGAAGAGGCGATCAAGAACTGCGCGGCGGATTGTATTCACTGGGCCGAGATTTAATTTGATAATTCCCAGTAGCTCTCTACAGGGTCACCACAGATTCCCTCTCCCTGGGGAGTGGGTTTGGGTGTGGGGATAACATCAAACAGCTTTGATACCCTGCAGCTTGCTGCAGAGAGATTCATTCACTCGGACGTTGCAGTCACCAGCCGATTGGACCTTTTGCCGATCAATTTGCCATTCGGCTGGACAGTTTACCCGTCCGGCGGGTTGGCGGATGGAGCTCAAAATTTCGATTCGTTTCCAAGGAGGAGCAAATGAAAAAAGCCGCGCTGTTTGTTTTTAACGGGGACCCGATGTGTTTCATACATGTTTTGCTGAATGCTTTGGACCTGCAGTCGAAAGGTCATGAGGTGCGGATCGTGGTCGAAGGTGCGGCGACTAAACTCTTGCCGTCTCTTGCCGAAGCCGACAACCCGCTGCACGGGTTGTGGGAGAAGGCCAAAAGTGCCGGCCTCGTGGAAGGCGCCTGCAAGGCCTGCTCCCAGAAAATGGGAACCGCCGAGGCGGCCGGATCTCAAGGCCTGACCCTGCTCGAAGACATGAACGGCCATCCTGGTATGGCCCACTATCTCGAAAAGGGGTATGAAATAATCACCTTTTAAGCGGGAATCGATGCAACCTTCAGAACAAAAACTTACCCATCGCCAACTCAAAGGGATCGTCTACAAACTGTTGCAACTTCCGGATTTATGGCGCAGTGTCGAGCAGATCTCCCGTTTTCCCTTTCGCCAGGTGGTCAATCCGCTTTTCTCTTTTCTATACAGCCTTGACGAGCCTATTAAATGGCGGGCGGTGAGTGTCATGGGAGCGGTGATCGCCAGGTCGGCCGAAGAAAACATGGAATCGGCCCGCATTGTCATGCGGCGGTTCATCTGGAACCTGAACGACGAGTCGGGCGGCATCGGCTGGGGTTCTCCGGAATCCATGGGCGAGGCAATGGCCCTCAACCTGGCCCTTGCCGATGAATATGCCAGTATTTTGCTGTCATACATAAACCCGGATGGAAACTATCTCGAGCATGAGGACTTGCAGCCGGGGGTGCTCTGGGGCGTTGGACGTTTGGCCTACGCCCGGCCCGGGCATGCGAGAGATGCGCTCCCCTTTCTGCAACCCTATTTGGAATCGGACAGACCGGTTCTACGCGGTATGGCTGCTTGGATCGCCGGCGCGCTGCCATTCGACCGCACCATTTCTTTCCTTAAACCCCTTGAAAACGACACGGCGCATTTCAAGCGATATCAGGAAGGCGTCCTGGAAGAGGTGCGTATTTGCGATCTGGTTGCGAAACTGGTCAAGCGGTCGGATTAAAAACGTCTCTTTTATAGGCTTTAAGATAAAGGTTTTGGCAAGGCGAGAGGGAGGAGGCTGTATTGCAATACGCCGACGACCGATAACACAGTCAAAACCTTTATCTTTAAGTCTATAGCTATTGAACGCTGTAAAGCGTGTAGAGTTCACCGCGGGCGCGCTGAAGGTTTGAGACTGCGACAGCGTGGTCATAGAGGGCGGCAACGCTGCGGGTGCGCGTGGCGGTCAGGCCTACCTGGGCAGTCAGCAGATCGGTTATGCCGGCAACGCCTTCCCGATAGCGTACCTGGGTGATGCGCAGGGATTCCAATGCACTTTCGACACTCTTTCGGATCGTTTCCAACCGTTGCCACGACTCGGCAGCCTGAATTCGTGCACTCCGAAGATCCTGTTTTATTTTGATGCGAACATTTTCCTCGTCCTGCTGAGCCGCTCGCCATTCTGCTTCGGCCTTGCGGGTGGCACTCGAATTGCGAAAACCGGTGAAAATGTCCCATTCGGCCCTGAGTCCGACAGTGTAGCTGCCCTCGAAAGAATCCAGGTTACCGCTGTCCAGATCATAGGTCCCGTAGGCATTGAGAACCGGATAATTTTGGCGCTTTACCTTGATGTACAAAAGTTCCTTTGCCTGAGACATTTTCTGAACCAACTGAAGCTCCGGCCGGTTTTCGATCGCGTCGAAATCTTGTTCCATGACCGGCGGTGTCGAAACATTTTCTTCGGGTACCGGCAGGCTCTCGCGGGTGACAAAATCGTACCCGATGGCTGTGTTCAAAGCGACAATGGCCAGATCCACGCTGTTGCGGGCCCGGATCAGATCCTCGCGGGCCTGCACCAAAGCGACCTCAAGGTTTAACACATCGGTTTTTATCACCGTCCCGGCCTTGTATTTGTCTCGGGCCACCTGCAGGCTCTCTTCGAAACTGCGAATCGTTTCCTGCTGAACCGTCACATAGTCCAGGGCCTGCAGAATGCTGAAGTATCCGCGGGTGATCTGGTAGATCAACTCGTTGCGGATGGCGGCCAGCTGAAGATTGACAGCGTCCGCGCCGAGCGCGGCGCTCTCGGACATCATCTTACGTTGTCCGAAATCGTAGATTCGGTATTTGAGCTCGGCGGACAGACGCAGGTTGTCGGTGTTGCCCGGATCGTTGGGGTCGAAGGCAGGGGCCATTATGTCAAGGTTGCGCTGGTTGAGCTGCATCATGAATGCCTGGGTCGGGTTGTCCGTCACAACGTAGCCGCCGGCTACCGACAGCTGCGGGAAATAGGCGGAGTCGGCTTCCGAGATCATGGCTCGGGCTGCTTCGACCCGGATGGCTGCCGCATTGGCGTCGGGGTTCCGCTGAAGGGCTTCCCGGATGCACTCTTCGAGGGTATCGGCTTCCGCATGGCCGTTCAAGAAGATGAGGGCAAAAGCGAGACAGGCCCGAAGGATCGATATCGGCCGCACGAAACGGAGGCAACTATCAGACCTAAGAGCGATCTTCATAAGATCCCCTCTGTTCGAAAGGAAGCCGCATCATCCATGTTGAGCAATAGAATCATTTCCCCGTTCGAATAATATTAAAATGCGAAATGATGTCAATAGCTGTTTGAGGTTTTTCTCGAACAGGATCAGATTCAAGGAGGAAGCGTTTGATGATTTACCTTGACACGTCCTGATACGTTGTGGCACACAAAAGGTAGCTGTTTTATAGCTTGTTTCCGTCCTAAATGGCCCTTCCCGCAATATCGTCGCCGATTTCCTGGACCTTGAGAAAAATAGAGCGTTTATGGATCGAAAACCCAGTACCGACTTCCGGCAGTCCAATAATGGAGGCCAAGAGGCCGATTTTGAGCAAACAAAAGGACGAAAAAGAGAGACGCGACAGCGAGGAAACGCTGAGCGCATCATCCGGCAAGCGTCGGCTGATCGGTGACCGGGGCAGTCATTTTTTGAAGCGGATGGAGGGTGAGACCGGCGCCAACATTGCTGCCTGCTACCAGTGCGAGCGCTGCACCAATGCCTGTCCGGTCAGCTTCTACATGGATATCAAGCCTCACCAGGTGATCCGCTTCATTCAGCTGGGTTGGCGCGAGGAACTGCTGCGGTCCGCCACCATCTGGGTCTGCCTGTCCTGTGAAATGTGCACCACCTATTGTCCAAACGAAGTCGCCGTCGCCGAGACCATTCTGCATCTCCGCAGCCTGGCAGCGCAGTCCACCATTGCGCCGCGGGAAAAACAGCTGGCGGTGTTTCACCAGACTTTCCTCGATGAACTCCAGCGTTTCGGCCGGGTCAACGAGGCCTGGCTGATGGCGGCCTTGAACCGCAAACCCGGCATCCTCAAAGAAAAGATGCGCTCGGGCCAACTGAAAACGGAAATCGAGTTGGGGCTGACGCTCTGGCGCAAGGGGAAATTGAAACTGCTGCCGAAACGCTGTGAAGCCATCAAAGATATCCGGGCCCTATACCACAAACGGCAAGGTGATCGTTTCTGATGAAGCTGGCTTTTTACCCGGGCTGTTCCCTGGAAGGCATGGCCAATGACTATGCGCGTTCCATCTCGGCGGTGTTCAACCATCTGAACATTACGCTGGTGGAAATTGAGGACTGGTCTTGCTGCGGCGCGACTGCAGCTCACAGCCTGAGTGAAAATATGGCCGTGGTCCTGCCGGCCAGAAACCTCGCGGCCGCCGAAAAAATGGGGCTCGACATTGTGACGCCCTGCGCCAACTGTTTCAACCGGCTGCTGTTTTCCAAGGTTATGGTCCAAAAAAAGATCTTCGATGTTCCCTGGACGGTTGTCGGCAGCATTCAGGTTCACGAAATGACGCGTTTTCTGGCCCGGCCGGACATGGTCGAGCGCATCGAAGACCGCGTCCTCAAACCCTTGAAAGGTCTCAAGGTCGTCTGCTATTACGGCTGTCAGATGGTCCGCCCGCCGCGTCTGACCGGCTTCACCGACTACGAAAATCCGATGACCCTCGACCGGCTCGCGACCGCTGCCGGTGCCAAAGTGTTGGACTGGTCCTATAAAACCACATGTTGCGGTGCCAGCATCGGCATCGGTCGACGGGATATCCAGGAATCCCTTACCGCCCGATTGTTGGAGAAAGCACGACAAACCGGTGCCGAGGCCGTCGTGGTTTCCTGCCCGCTGTGTCAGGCCAACCTCGATCTCATACAAAGAGACAAGGCATCCGGGCACCTGCCGGTTTTCTACTTTACAGAATTGCTGCGCCTGGCATTCGAGGCTGAAAACGGATCTGCCGAGTGGTTCCGGATGCACATCGCCGACCCGGTTCCCTTGCTGAGAGCAAAGGATTTGCTGTGGTGAATGGTCGAAATGAAATGGAAGCCGACGTCGGCCGTGCGATTGGAAAGGTAATCGTCATCGGCGGCGGAATCGGCGGCATCCAGTGCGCTCTAGACCTGGCCGACACCGGGTTTTATGTCTACCTGCTCGACAAGACCCACACGCTGGGCGGGAC
>JARFQH010000233.1 GCA_029287875.1 Desulfobacteraceae bacterium
TTGCGATTCGAAAGCAGGCCAATGCGAATACGGTGGAAGTCTCAAAGCGCATCCTGGCTGAAATTGCAGCGGCCAATCAGGCCTTCCCTCAGATCAACATTGTCCCGGTCATCAACCAGGGAAATTTCATAGAGCGTTCAATTGCCAACGTTGCACGCTCAGTGCTTTATGGAGGTGGATTGGCCATCGCGGTGCTACTTTTCTTTTTGCGCAACATCGGAAGTACGCTGGTAATTTCGCTTTCGATTCCAATCTCCATTGTAACCACGTTTGCCTTGCTCTATTTTGGGGGGTTTACACTGAACTTGATGACCCTGGGCGGTCTGGCTCTGGGGGTTGGCATGATGGTGGACAGCTCCATCGTGGTGCTTGAAAACATCTTCCGCCGTCGCGTTGAGGATCACGAGACACCGAGCATCGCAGCGGTGGAAGGCGCGCAGGAGGTCGGGCCGGCGATCATCGCAAGCACTATCACCACACTGGTCATTTTCCTGCCGTTGATATTCGTGCGCGGCGTTTCCGGTATCCTGTTCAAAGAATTGGCGTATGTCGTCATCTTCGCCTTAGTATGCTCACTGGTCCTGGCGTTGAGCCTGGTACCCATGCTGGCTTCCCGACTTATGGTGTCAAGCCAACGGCAAGCGGGGGCATCCGTGCACCGGTCAAACGGATGGATCGCCGCCGCAGGTGCCGTCTATTCCGGGCTGGAAAGCACTTACCTGGGTATCCTGAAGCGGATTTTGGCCCATCGTTTCATGACCGTGCTTGCGGCTATGGGTCTTCTGGGTGCCAGCTTGCTGCTGCTGCCCATGATTGGGAGTGAGTTTTTACCGCCCAGCGATGAGAGCGAGGTTCATGTCACCGGTAAAATGGAAATCGGCACCCGACTCGACATAGTCGACCGCCAGACGCGTATCATGGAAGAGATCGTTCTACCGGCCGTACCTGAAACGGTGGCCTCGGTGGTAAGCGTTGGCGCCTCGGGCTGGCAGGTCACTGCCGCTTCAGAGGGTGAAATAAGCCTTTCTCTGTTGCCGGTCGTCGAACGCGAGCGCTCGAGTTCTGAAATTGCCCGTGAGCTGCGTAAAAAACTAGAAGACCGCGTCCCCGGCATGGAAATCCGTGTCCGGGCACCCCAGGGCCAGTTTCTTTTGGAGCGCGTTCTCGGCAGCGACGAGGGCCTGGCTATCGAGATCCGGGGCCATGACCTGGCCATACTGACTACTTTGGCCCGAAGCGTGGCCGAATCAATAGAGGGTGTGCCGGGCATTACCGATGTTGAAACCAGCCTCGAAGCTGGCATCCCCCAGCAGGAAATACGCATAAATCGCGACAAGGTTGAAGACCTGGGTCTCAGTGTCCGCGACGTCACCCAACTCCTGCAAACCGCAATAGCCGGCGCAAAAGCGGGCGAATATCGATCCGGGGGCAATTCCTACCGCATTCTGGTGCAGCTCAAGGATGCCCAAAAACGATCCTTGGACGAGGTTTTAAATCTGACACTTGGCACCCTATCAGATGAACGCGTGGCTTTGCGCAATGTTGTCAGCACTATTGACAGCCGGGGGCCGGTGTTGATCGAACGAAAAGATCAGCAGCGGCTGGTGGCGGTCAAAGGTAATGTCGCCGATCGCGACTTAGGATCCGTGGCTGCTGATGTACAGGTGCTGTTGGATCAAACCCCTCGCCCTGTCGGTTATGAGCTGAAGGTCGCCGGAAATTTTGAAGAACAGCAAAAGGCCCGCAAAGAGTTGATCATTTCATTGGTATTGGCATTGGTACTCGTCTATATGGTTTTGGCCTGTCAATACGAATCATTCAAGGACCCTCTTGTTGTCATGTTTTCCGTCCCCCTGGCGGCGATAGGGGTTTTTGTAACCTTGTTTCTGACGCAAACCACGTTTAACGTGCAGTCCTACATTGGCTGCGTTATGCTGGGGGGTATCGTGGTCAACAATGCGATTCTCCTGGTTGATCAGGCCGGCCGATTAATTGAAGATGGCAAGCACACGCGCGAAGCGCTGATCGAGGCCGGCCGTCGCAGATTACGGCCGATCTTAATGACCACATTGACCACAATCCTCGGGCTGATGCCGCTGGCACTCGGCATCGGAGAGGGATCTGATGCCCAGGCCCCGCTAGCAAGGGCGGTCATTGGAGGCCTTTCTGGATCGACCCTGATTACCTTGGTTCTGATACCCGCCGTTTATTCACTCTTTCATCCCAACCCCAAAACAAATGAAAACCGATAATCAACGCGAGAATTTATCTTGTGACGTCGTTCGCTTGGATCGCTCGACTTGGCGGGAATAGTGCATTAAATTTATGTTCTAATGTTTTTATCATTTAAAATGGCCAGTCTCTTTGCATTAAGTGGATAGCCTGAATCAATAAAATTAGAAGCTGAATCCTGATATGTGCAGGGTGTTAGGTTTAGGTGGACACCTCAATTTGTTTTTGGGCTGATAGAAACTCCTGGGGCGGGACCTGCACCTTGGTCCAGAGGGCGAGGGTGCGGCGGGCCTGGAAGGCGAGGGAACTCAAGCCGTCCATGAAGCGGATGTTGAGCTTGCCAGCCATAGATTGCCAGAAATTGTCACGGCGGCCGTAATTGAGGTCGACGATGAATTCACAACCCGGCAGATCTAATTCTTTTATCAAGGCGTGCATTTGCGGGGACTCATCCGGATTGGAGACAGCGGTGGCGTTGACCATCAGATCCACGGGCAACGGCTCGGCGGCCAGGCGCTCGAAGGAGACCACTTCACCGCCAAAGCGCGACACAATGCCCCGTGCCTTCTCTTTATCTCTGCCGGCGACGTAGATGCGGTCGGTGCGCAGCCAGTTGAGGATAAAGGCTACCGACTTGGCGGCCCCGCCGGTGCCGAAGATGAGGGCCGACTTGCCCTCCACTGAATAGCCGGCCTCATCGAGGGCATCCATGAAACCGATGGCATTGGTATTGTAGCCTTTAAGGTGGCTGCCGGAGATGACCACGGTGTTGATGGCTCCGATGATGTTGGCGCCTTCCGAAAGCACATCCATGTAGGCAGCGGCCTTCTCTTTGTAGGGCAAGGTGACGTTGGCCCCAGCGATGCCAAGCACCCGCAGGCTGTCGATGGCCCGGCCCAGGTCATTAGGCTTCACGGCAAAGGGTACGTAGGCGCCTTTAATGCCACAGCGCCGCAGTACGCGGGTGAACATTTCGGGTGACCTGAGCTGATAGGCCCGCTGGTCGCCCAAGATGCAAAAGACTTTCATCTACGTGCCCAGTTCGGCCAGATCAGGTCCGAGGTAGTCCCGTTCGTTCTCTCCCAGGATACCCAGCGCCAGACAGATGATTGTCCAGAGGTGAACAGTGTGGTAGCGGCCCTCATAGTGTTCTTTCAGGTCATGGATCTGGGAGTGACAGTTGTGGCAAGGGGTGATGCAGTAGTCGGCGCCGGTTCGGTCAATCTGGCTGAATTTACGTTGCCCGTAGTATCGCCGCTCGTCGGGAAAGCCTGACTGTAGAAAACCGCCGCCGCCGCCGCAACAGTAGTTGTTGGAGCGGTTGGGCTGCATTTCGATAAAGTTCTCTTCACCGACCGCCGCCTTAACCACGAAGCGAAGGTCCTCGGCGATGGGGTCGCCCAAGGATTTTCGCACCAGTTGGCAGGGATCCTGAACAGTGAACTTGACCTCCAGGTCGCGGTTCCAGTCGGCATTAAGTTTCAGTTTACCTTCGCGAACCCACTGGGCGTAGTATTCGATAATGCTCTTGACTTCGAAGTGGTGGGGAATATTAAATTTGTTCAGTCCGACCCGGACCGAGAAAAATTCGTGCCCTCATTCGGTGTTGAGCCAAACCTTGCACCCCA
>JARFQH010000326.1 GCA_029287875.1 Desulfobacteraceae bacterium
GCCATTCCAAGACCATCTGTTGTCTGTCAGCGGCCAGTATTTTCAGTTTAGCCGCCACCTCTTCTCTCAGCAGGCTGAGTTCCTCTTTACGGGATTGTTCTTCGAGAACATTTTCGAGAGACCAATGCGCCAGGATTTGCAAAACGCCTCTTTCGAGAGTTTGGTTGAAGTCAGCCATCGTTACCGAAGGGGCTCTAAACTTGTGATCGGAAAAATTGACCGCTTTCAAGGCGACATCTCTCATGACGATTTCACCCTGAAGCCGGGATCCGAAAATTGTTTTCACGTCGCGGTCCATGGTCAATAGGACAAAAAAAACATCGGTCGAATTTCGGGACAGGAATTCATTTAGATCAGGATCGTTTGCGAGAGTCTGTTTCAGCTGGTCTTCATTTACAAAAAACGTCTTGACCAACACGTCGTAGAAAGCCTCATCCGATGTAACGTCCAAGGGACCCGGAAGGGTTTCGATAAGTTCAGCGATGAAACTCAATGCCGACTCGACCGGCTGCCGTAACTTCTTTTTATGTCCGCGAATCAGACGTATCTTGGGGCAAGAATTGTCCAGGACCAGTTCGATCGCATCCTGAGTACCCGGACGGGTTGATTCTGAGGTCAATCCCAGCTTTTCTCCGAGGAATTGTATCAAATTACCCACAGCGGTTTCCTAATAAAATCAAGCAGGTGCTCGAGCAGAGCTCTTCTTCCATTCGCAAGGATACTGCTCGAGCAACCTGAGCCTTCCAAACGCGATGTTTACTTGGCGGCTTTGGCCACTGTGCTGCGGAGTGCGGCCGAGCCGGGATTGCTGACCGAATGCTTCACAAGGATGTCCACCGGCGATGCCGGCTTGCCATAATAGGCCATGCTCCATTCGTCCCGCGTGGCAACCACAGAGCCATCCAGGGCCAGGCCCGCAAAGGCGCCTTTTGAGCGCGAAAAAGAAAAGATATAAAAGATATAAAGGTCCGTTTCAAAAAAAGCTGGAAAGCGACCAGGTTCTTCAGATCCTCACCCCTGCACGGTCTTTTTGATCTTCTTGTTTTCACGCAGCCATTGGGCAAAGGCCACCGCAACGGCACAAGAGGCCAGCCGGGCTTCGGCCGAGTCCGCCCGGCTGGTCAGGATAATAGGGACTCTTGCCCCCAGAACAATTCCGGCCGAATCGGCTCTGCCCAGATAAGCCAGCTGTTTGGCCAGCATGTTGCCGGCCTCCAGGTCGGGCACCAGGAGAATGTCTGCTTCACCGGCCACCGCTGAATGGATGCCTTTGATCAGGGCGGCCTCTTTGCTGATGGCATTATCGAAGGCCAGGGGGCCGTCGATGACGGCCCCTTCGATTTGGCCGCGATCGGCCATCTTACAAAGGGCTGCGGCCTCGATGGTGGCGGGAATCTTCGGGTTCACTGTTTCCATTGCCGAGAGAAGGGCCACCTTGGGCTGTGGGATACTGAGCGCGTGGGCCAATTGAATGGCATTTTTGAGAATATCGACCTTGTCTTCCAGGGTCGGGTAGATGTTGATGGCCGCATCGGTGATGAAGAGCGGCCGCGGATAGGTGGGCACGTCCATGACGAAAACGTGGCTGATCCGCCGTTCGGTGCGCAGCCCGGTGGCCGACGGCACCACCGCGCTCATCAGTTCATCGGTGTGCAGGCTGCCCTTCATGAGCGCTTCGGCCTCCCCCGAGCGGCATAAGGCCACGGCCTTTACCGCCGCGTCATGACTGTGGAGCGCATCCACCAAACGATAGGGACCGATATCCAGGTTCAGGCTCTCGGCAAGAGCGCGGATTTTGGCTTCCGGTCCTACCAGGATCGGATCGATCAGGTTGGCCATGGCCGAATCGATGGCACCCTCCAGGGCCTCCTTGTTGCAGGGATGGCATACGGCGACAGGGGTCGGCTCCCAGTCATCGACGTAGTCTATAAGCTTCTTAAAAGCGTTTTTGCGGTGCAGCTTCATGGTGACGTAAGGTGAGCCGGCATCGGTCGGCTTTCTGGTGGGTGCCTTGACCTTGGCGACACCGGTGATGATATCCTCACCGCGTTGATTGACCGCCCGGCAGTCGAATACCACACTGCCGTCCGCGGCATTCTTGGATGTTGCCGTCACGGTGATGGTGAGCGTGTCGTCCAGCTCCACCGCATTGTGGAACTCGAAATGTTGCGACTGGTAGACCGTGCCGGGACCCGGCAGGTCGTTTCCCAGCAGGCTCGAGATCAGGGCCCCGCCCCACATGCTGTGGCCGACCAGCTTGTGGCGCTCCAGCAGCATCAGCGCGTACTCGTCGCTGAAATGGGTCGGGTTCATGTCGCCTGACAAAAGCCCGAACAAATCGATATCCTGTTTGGTCAACATCCGCTCCATTCGGGCGCTGTCACCGATGTGGATTTCATCGAACGTCTTGTTGGTGATCATGTTGTCAGCCCCTCTTTCTTGGGAGATCTTGCAGGCTTGCGCCTCGGTTGTTTGACCGCCGGAGGGGAGGCGACCAGTCGCTCCAACTCTGCCAACCGACGCTGTCCCTCCTCGCTCAGCGGCCCGCCGGCGGTGGCGACCTTGCGGATATATTCCAGCAGCTTCGGCCACTCGTCTTCATGACCTTTGAGCAATTCGGGAATCAGCGCCACCGCCCCTACTTCATCAAGCCGGAGCATGAAATACTGTTCGCGAAGATCCTGCTTGAATTCGGCCAGGGTTCTTTCCGCACCGTGTTCGGCCCTGATCCGGCGGAGCATCTCGAAAGCCCGTTCGTCGGCCGCCTTCTCCGGCATGCGGACATAGACCAGAGCGCGGATCGCCGCTTCGCGCGGTCCCCCCTTGTCCATTTTGGTCCGCAGCTCCTCGATCCGGCGGTTGACGAAGGCCGTATGCTCAGGGTTTTCGCCGGGATGACTTCTGGGTGGATCATCCGATGCCCTCAGACCCAACAAGGCTTGCAGCCAGGATTGGTCGTAAACTCCGAAAAATGTGTGCTCCACCAGCATGTCCCGCCATTCCCCATAGGCCTCCAGACCCTGCTTCACCCAGTCCGAGAAGACCTTTTCCCACTGCAGAAAGATGTTGTCGGCTGCCACCGGTTGGCGATTCTCCTCAACCGTTGCGGCCGCTGCGGCCAAGGGCTGCAGGGCCGGATTGCGGTCGGAGAAAAGCTCATATCCGACCCGCAGCGGATGCATGCGCCGCAGCCATTCAGAACCCTGTTCGGTGGCAAAGGCGCGTATGATCGGCTGCGCCGTGGTGCGGTAGAGACCGTTGGTTACCTCGGACAAACGGGCCACGGCGGCGAAGCAGCGCTCCTCGTCTATCGTGTTGCCTCCCAGGGCGCGAATGTCCTCAAGGGTCCGGCTTTCGAACCGGGAAATGTGGTCTCCGGCGGCCAGTTCGACATTGGCCGCCTCCGGTGTTTTGGCCTCGATAACGGCCTCATAGAGACCGGGCGGCAGGCAGTCGATCAGGTCAATGTTCTCGGCGAACTCCTGATGCTCCTTCTTGGCGACGCTGCCCGACACGAAGATTCCCAGATGCCCGATCTTCTCGTGCACCGAGTAGACGATGGTCTGGCCGGCGGCCAGGATGTCCTCCTCACTCTGGTACAGGTCGAGAATCCAGCCGAGGGCCTGCTGCGGCGGCGTGATGTTGTCGCCCTTGGAACACAGGCAAACAATCGGCGAGCGGATCTTTCTCGGATCCAGCCGCACGCCGTCGGCGGTAACCATTCCGGCGGTGCTCAGTTTGTTGCCGACAAACAGGTTGTCGACGATGTACTGCATTTCTTCGCCCGTCAGCACCACGTGCCCCCCCCCACCAGCGTTCGAAACCCAGATAGCGGGGCGCCTCCGTATCGATGTTGGCGTACAGGTTGTATTGCTTTGACCAGAGGGTGTTGGCCGGATTGAGACTCTCGAAGTTCTGCACCAACCAGGCGCCGTCGAATTTCCCATGCCCGAGGTCGCTGACCAGTGCCGTCAACCAGCTGCCTCCCAGTAGGCCGCCGGTGTAGCGCATGGGGTTGACGCCGCGCACGCCCGCCCAGTAGGAAAGCGGTGATCCGGCCAAAATCAGCGAACCGCAAAGATCGGGGTATTTGGCCGCCAGCATCATCAGCGCCCACCCCGCCTGGCAGTTGCCGATCACAACCGGTTTACCCTCGGCCGCAGTGTGCAGGTCCGCGGCCCGCTTGAGGAAGACCGCCCAGGCCTCGATCACGGCTTCGATCGTCTGATCCGGCTCGGGCATTGGGGTAAAGCCGATAAAGTAGCAGGGATGTCCCGCCCGCATGGCCTCGCCGATCTCGCTCTCGGCCTTGAAACCGCCGATGCCGGGTCCGTGACCCGCGCGGGGGTCGATCACGACAAAGGGGCGCTTTAGATTGTCAATGACGGTCCCCTTAGGCGGGTGTATCTTGACGATGCCGTAGTTTACGGGTCGGGGCAGGGTGCGACCGTCCAGGATCAACTCGCCTTCGAACTGCAGCACATGGGGGACTGTTTCGGCCATGTGCTCCAGATACTGATTGCCGCGCCGGCGCATCACGTCCCAGAAGAGCACCGTTCGCTGCCCGGCGTCGAGCAGGTACTCGATCAGCGCGTTGTAGCCAAGAATCGGATTGACGTTCTTTATCTTTGTCATTTAGTCCTCCTTGAGGGTCACGGTAAGAAATAATAC
This sequence comes from Desulfobacteraceae bacterium, assembly GCA_029287875.1. Classification (GTDB taxonomy): domain Bacteria; phylum Desulfobacterota; class Desulfobacteria; order Desulfobacterales; family SG8-13; genus JARFQH01. The sequence continues at coordinate 4,672 of JARFQH010000326.1, forward strand.
CATAACATTGTGCCGGATTATGGATTGTCTACAAGGCACATCCACCAGCGCATATCGAGATACGTTTTGGTGGATGTAACGCAGTAGACGAGCTATAAGACAACCAAGATGTGGAATTAATTTTTGCCGGGGCCCTTAAACCCAACAGCAATAAACCCACTGCCTCATTGGGTCGCTATTCAACTTTTGACTTACGCCATAATGCTGGCGCCTCCGTCGACATACATGGTCTGGCCGGTGAGGCGCCGTCCATAAGGCGTCGCCAGGAAAGCACACGCAAAACCCACATCCATGATGTCCACCAGTTCACCGACCGGTGAGCGTTCGACGGCATCATTCAGCATCCGGTCGAAGTCTTTCAGCCCCGAGGCGGCGCGCGTCTTGAGTGGTCCCGGCGATATGGCATGCACCCTGATCTTCTGCGGACCGAGCTCGTAGGCCAGGTAGCGGCAAACCGCCTCCAGGGCCGCCTTGACCGGCCCCATCACGTTGTAGTTGGGGACCACCTTTTGTGCCCCGTGGTAGCTCATGGCAAACAGGGTTCCGCCGTCTGTCATCAGCGGTGCCGCCAGGCGCGCCATGCGGATAAAGGAGTGGCAGGAGATGTCCATGGCGACCGAGAAGCCTTTGGAAGAACAATTCAGCAGCCCGCCCTGCAGGTCCTCTTTGGGTGCGAACGCGATGGAATGCACCAGGATATCCAGCTGTCCCCAATCGCTTCCGATGCGATCGAAAACGGCTTCCAATTCACCGGGTTTGGAGACATCCAGCGGCATGAAAATCGCAGACTCAAGTTCTTTCGCCAAAGGCTCGACATGCGGTTTGGCCTTGTCGTTGAGATAGGTGACCGCCAGCTCGGCACCCATCTCGCGGAAGGCTTTGGCGCAGCCGTAGGCAATCGAGTGCTCGTTGGCGATGCCGACCACCAGCGCCTTTTTGTTTTTAAGAACCGGTCGTGGAACCTCTATTTTCATTTTCTTTCTCCTTTATGGTTGATTCCAACAGCTGTCGGGTGTGACGCGCAATCATCAATTCTTCGTTGGTCGGGATGACCCACACGGCGACGCGGCTTGAGTCGGTACTGATGCGCCGCAGGCCCTCCGCGTTGGCCGTCTCATCGAATTCGACGCCCAGCCATGCAGCATCGCGACAGACACGGCTGCGGATGACCGGAGCGTTCTCACCGATGCCGGCCGTGAACACAATGGCATCCAGCCCCCCTAAAGCTGCCGCCAATGAGCCGAGCTCGCGGCGGATTCGGTAGCAGAACAGATCTACGGCCAGTTTGGCCTGCGGGTTTTCGCTTGCCAGCAGCGTGCGCATGTCGCTGGATATGCCGGATACGCCGAGCAACCCCGACTGGGTGTAAATGAGCTTTTCAATCGCACGGACGTCCATTTTCCGCTGATCCAGGAGATACAGGATCACGCCGGGGTCGAGCGAGCCGCTGCGGGTGCCCATCGGCAGGCCTTCTACCGCCGTAAACCCCATGGTGTTGGCAATACTGCGGCCCTCTTCGATGGCGCACATGCTCGCTCCGTTGCCCAGGTGCAGCACGATGCTCTTGCCTTTCGCCGCCTTTGGATCGATGTCGGGTAAGAACGACGCGATGAACTCGTAGGACAACCCGTGGAATCCGTAACGCATGACCCCCGCCTCCCGCAGGTCGGTGGGAATGGCAAACATCCGCGCCACATCGGGCTGGGTGTGGTGGAAGGATGTGTCGAAGCAGGCCACCTGCGGTAGCTCGGGAGCACGCTCCAGTGCGCGGCGAATCGGGGTGAGGTTGTGCGGCTGATGAAGGGGAGCCAGCGGGACGAAGGTATCCAGCGCCTTCAGCACCTTCCCATCCACGCAGACCGGCCGGGTGTAGACCGAACCGCCGTGCACCACCCGATGCCCGATACCGATCAGCCGGATACCGGACAGCTCCGCACGCAGGTAGTCGACCAGATAGTCGAGCGCCCCGTCATGTCCCAGCTCGACACCGTCGGGCCAGCGTTTCTCTGCTTTCAACGTGCCGTCGGTTGCCTTCGAAATAAACCGTGCGGCGGTGTATAATCCCTCGACCTGGCCCCGCAGGTCGGGCACAAGGTCTCCCTCGCGCTCCAAGAACAGCGAAAATTTGATGCTCGACGAACCCGCGTTGAGTACGACAATGGCGTTGGGCATGGTGGTTTCCTTTACCAATGGAAGTGGCCGCAATTTTCATACGAGCGCTGTTGATCAGTCGACAGTTCCCGCCAGCGATAGGGTTACGTGCATGGTGCCTCCTTCGGGCTTCTTTTTCATTGGCAGCCCGCTGCGCGAAAAGACGGTCAGCATGGCTTTGTTTTCCGGAAGCACCTCTGCCTCGAATTGGGACACGCCCTTTGCCTGCGCAATGTGACCAAGATGTCGCAGCAGATGGCTGGCGATCCCCTGGCCATGATAATCTTCCTCGACCGTGAAGGACACCTCTGCGCTGCGCACGTTGTTTGCGGCATCGAAGGCGGCATAGCGTCCACCTGCGATGATGGTTTCGGTCTCTCCTTCCCCGACCGTGACCACCAGGGCGACCACGTTTTCGAAATCAACCTCGGTGGCGGCCTTGAGCTCTTTATCGGTCAAGGCCTTTTTGTGTTGGAAGAAACGCGTGTAGATCGATTCGGCTTCGAGGTTCCGGAAGGCTTCGGAAATTCTATTCTTGTCCTCGGGCCGAACGGACCTGACCCTAAACGCGGTGCCGTTCTTGAGTGTCTCAATTTTGTGGTAATTTGCCGCGTCTATCATGCGATATACCTCCTGCGGTCGAGCCAATGCCACACCGGGCGTTTTTTACTGACTATTCAAGCTCCAGCATAACAGGCTTGACTTTCCAAATCCGTTCACAGCAATCTTAGAAATTGATCTGCCACTTGGCAACCCAGCGTCCTCCAGCTTGATTTGCTTCATCATCAACGGATTCTACCAGCTTGGTTTGTGCAAGATACCTCGAACCTCCTGCGACGGTGGGTATTCCGGATGTTCCGTGGACATCAAATCGCCCCAATGGGTCCTTTTGGTTATTTCTTTTCGGATGTCATCGGACACCGCTGCCTTGCCTTCACGGATCTGCCATCCGCCTCCCTGGGCCTTATACATGGCGACCAAGTTCAGGTCAACATCGCCGGATGTGGAAACAAGTGCGTCTTGCTGCTGGGTCAAAAATCGCTGGGAGTCGACCACTCGCTGGTAATCTACGATCCCTTCGCGATATTGGAGCAAGGAAAGGTCCACCGAGCGTTTGGATGCGTCGACCGCGTCGTTCAACGATACCACAGGCTGTTGAGAACTCAAAAAACCAGTCATGGCATCTTCTACTTCCTGGACGGCTCTGAGCACCGTATTTTCGTAGTTCACAGCCAATTGCTGGAAGAGCGCGTTCTGAACCTGCACATTGTTGGTAATGCGGCCGTAATTAG
>JARFQH010000064.1 GCA_029287875.1 Desulfobacteraceae bacterium
CCACCGCCGAATGGGTTGCCGGAACCGTAAGTGAAACGTACATTTCCACCGCGGCCGCCGATTCCGAATTCCCGCAGGATGTCGCTGAAGTCGAAGCCCCGGAAGATGTCCTCCTGCGAGAATCGCTGGCTGAACCCCTCGGAACCGAACGTGTCGTACTGTTTGCGTTTCTCCTTGTCGCTCAGCACGGCATAGGCTTCACTGATTTTTTTAAATTTATCCTCAGCGGATTTGTCGTCTTTGGCGTGATCGGGGTGATATTTCATCGCGAGCTTGCGATACGCTTTTTTAATTTCTGCATCAGAAGCGGTTTTACTCACTCCGAGAATGTCGTAATAATCTTCGGCCATGGTGATGCCTCTCGTTTAAGGGAAAACCCACTCTCGTGCCTCAGTATCTTGCCACAGGCGCGTCGCACGTCGGATGTTTTCTCTCTATTTTGTCCCCGCACCCGTCACAATTTTCCTTGCTGCAAATCAAACCGTCAAACCGTGCGGGTTACTCTATAACCTGTTGATAATATTTGATTCGAGGAAGAATAATATAAAATTTATACCTGGAATGTCAAGTTGCCTGCCATAGAAGATACCGGTCGGGCATACGGCTGACCGGGATTCCGCGAGCGCAAGGCTGTCGGGCTACCGGGCCCCGCCCGCCTTGAGCGCCACCATCAACACCGAAAGCGCCGCCGGCGTCATTCCGTCGATGCGGGACGTCTGTCCGAGAGAGGCCGGTTTCACTTCCGAGAGTTTTTCCTTGAGTTCGTTGGAGAGCCCGTGCACCCGGTTGAAATCAAAGTCAGGCGGAATGGGCATCCGTTCCAGGTTTTGGAATTTTTCGATTTCCCTTCGTTGCCGCGCGATGTATCCCTCGTACTTGATGTCGATTTCCACTTGATGGGCGATTTTTTTGCCGATCGCAACCGGCGGGGGGTCAAATGATTTTACGACTTCGTAATCGAGCTCGGCTCTTTTGAGCAACTGGTCAAGATAGGTCCCGCTGCTGATCGGATTGGTTCCTTTTTCGGCCAGATACGCGTTCACCGCGCCGGTGGGCTTGATGACGCTGCCGCGGATGCGGCGGATCTCGTCGGCGATCTGCCGGCGGCGGTCCTCGAGGTCCCGCAGTGTCGCTTGATCGATCAGCCCCAGCGAATGACCGATTTCCATCAGCCGGAAGTCGGCGTTGTCTTCTCTCAGCATCAACCGGTATTCGGCGCGCGAGGTGAACATCCGATAGGGTTCCCGGGTACCCCGGGTCACCAGGTCGTCGATCATCACGCCCATATAAGCCTGGGAGCGATCCAGAGTGAACGGTGGCCGTTTCTGAACCCGGCAGGCCGCGTTTATCCCGGCCCAGAGCCCCTGGGCGGCGGCTTCCTCGTAACCGGAGGTCCCGTTGATCTGTCCGGCCATAAACAGACCGGCAACCCGCTTGGTTTCCAGGGTCGGCTTCAACTGGACCGGATTGACGTAATCGTATTCGATGGCGTACGCGGGTCGCATGATCTCGGCCTGCTCCAAGCCTTCCACGGCATGGACGATCTCGATCTGGACTTCCAGCGGCAGGCTGTTTCCAAGTCCACTGGCGTAGATTTCTTCCGTCTCCAGGCCTTCCGGTTCCAGAATCACCTGGTGCCGCTCACGGTCCGGAAACCGTACGATTTTGTCTTCAAAAGACGGACAGTACCGGGCCGATACCCCTTTGATGATACCGCCGTAAAGGGCCGATCGCTCCAGATTGCGGCGCACGATGCGATGAACATCCGGGTTGGTGTGGCCGATGTAGCTGGGGACCTGAGGCAGGCTGACCGCGGAAGTGAAGTGCGAAAACGGCGTCGGAGCCGTGTCAATATCCTGTTCTGCAAACCGGGCGAAGTCGATGCTCGATCGCCGCAAGCGTGGCGGCGTGCCGGTCTTCATCCGACCCAGCTGAAATCCGAGCTGCTTGAGGTCGACGGCCAGACCATAAGCGGCAAACTCTCCAGCCCGCCCGGCCTTGATCGACTTGAAACCGATGTGCACCAGGCCGCTCAGAAAAGTCCCGGTCGCCAGGACCACGGCGTCGGCCTGATATCCGAAGCCCGTGGCCTCTTCCACCCCGGCCACCTTGTCCCCGGCAACGACGAGCCGCTCCACCATGGCCTGCTTCAGATCGATATTGGGTTCCTGCTCGATGACGTGCTTCATCACCATGTGGTAGCGGTTCTTGTCGTTCTGAGTTCGAGAGGAGTGGACCGCCGGTCCTTTTTTGGTATTCAGCGTCTTGTACTGGATAGCCGACTTGTCCGTGGTCTTGGCCATTTCACCGCCCAGAGCATCGATCTCCTTAACGAGCTGCCCCTTGGCCATACCACCGATGGACGGACTACACGGCATGGCCGCCACCTTGTCCAGGTCAATGGCCGTCAGAAGCACACGGCAACCCATTCGGGCGGCAACCAGCGCGGCCTCGCAACCGGCGTGCCCGGCTCCGACGACAATGACGTCATATTTATTCGAGTAAATGCTCACCAAGCGATCCCACCACGTCTTTCAACTTTGCAATTTTTCCTCAAATCGATATAGTCTTTCTCAATACAGGCCTTCGGCCGCACCCAAACCAGTGTTCAGATTTCAGGTGTCGGGTTTCAGGACTTGAGGGTTTCTGACACCTTATATGAAACTACGCCAAAATGGCACGGTTTCTCTCTCGATCAAACTGGGCGCCCCGCCGGCCAGTGGCAGGGCTGACACCTGAAACCCTATCCCGATAAACCAAGTGGTTTCACTTTAGCAACTATCTTCGCTCCTTGCGCAGAAGTAACAATTTAAGACTCTAAATGGCACCGGTCAAAAGATATAACGATTACAACACGTATCTAAGAAATGTTTACGGGTGCCGCGTTCAAAAAATAAGCGTCGATGCGGGACTCACCTGCCCCAACCGCGATGGAACGCTGTCGACCGCCGGCTGCATCTACTGCAATGCGAGAGGATCGGGAACCGGTGCCCATGCAGGCGGTCTCTCCATCACCGATCAGCTGCTCAAGGGCAAAGCGGCTCTTTCCCGCAGGTACAAGGCCAAAAAATTCATCGCCTATTTTCAGTCGTTTTCAAACACCTACGCCCCGGTATCGAAACTCAGGCGGCTTTACGACGAAGCCCTGGCGGTCGATGACATCGTCGGTCTCTCCATCGGGACCCGTCCGGATTGTGTCGCCGAACCGGTGCTCGACCTGCTGGCCGATTATGCCGACGATCACCTGGTCTGGATCGAGTACGGTTTGCAGTCCGGTCACGACGCCACGTTGGCTCTCATAAACAGGGGTCATGATGTCGCCTGTTTTCAGAAAGCCGTCGACTCCACGCATGTACGCGGCCTGAAGGTGTGTGCCCATGTTATACTGGGTCTGCCGCAGGAGACCCGCGCCCAGATGATTGCCACGGCCCGATTTCTGGCCGATCTGCCGGTCGCGGGCGTCAAGCTGCACCTGCTCTATGTCGTGCGCGATACGCCGCTCGAGAGGCTTCATCGCGCGGGCACCTATCACTGTCTCTCGCAGGCAGTGTATGTCGAGTTGGTCTGCGATTTTTTGGAACGCCTGCCTAAGCAGGTGGTCATTCAGCGCCTGACTGGAGATCCGCACCGCGCAGAGCTCGTCGCGCCCCAATGGTCCCTTCGCAAGCGCGAGACCCTCGACATGATCAAGACAGCTTTCGAAGAGCGTAACACGTGGCAGGGGAAACGCCTCGGCTGCAGCCGGCCCTGATTGCTCAGGGTGAGTACCCCTGGGCAATCGGATACCGCCGCCCGTATCCGAAAGCCTTTGAGGTCACCTTTAGGCCCGGTGCCGCCTGATACCGTTTATACTCGTTCCGGTTGACCTTGGCAACGATCTCGCTCACCAGCTGCCGGTCGAATCCCATCTCCACGAGTTCGGAAATGCTGAGGTCGTCCTCGATATAGCCCTTCAGGATCGGATCGAGCAGGGCATAGGGCGGCAGGTCGTCGTCGTCGCGCTGGTCGGGCTTGAGTTCCGCCGACGGTGCCTTCGAAATGATGCGGGCGGGAATAACAATTTGATCCCGGTTGATGAAATGCGCCAGGTCGTAAACCATCGTCTTGGGCACATCGGATATGACCGCCAGCCCGCCGCTCATGTCACCGTAAAGGGTGCAATAGCCGACGGCCAGTTCGGATTTGTTTCCGGTTGAAAGCAGCAGACACCCTCTTGCGTTGGAGATCGCCATCAAAATTGTCCCCCGGATACGGGCTTGGATGTTTTGTTCGGCAATGCCCGGTTCGCGGTTATCAGAGGCAGGCACCAGGTCTTTGAGAAATTCTCTGAAGATGTCGTCGATCGGGATCGTTTCGAGGCCTACGCCCAGATTGCGGGCCAGCCGGCGCGTGTCCTCGAAGTTGTCCCCGGACGTGTATGCGGACGGCATGAAAACGGTGATCACATTGTCGGAGCCGAGGGCGTGGGCCGCGATTGCGGCCGTCAAGGCCGAGTCGATTCCGCCGCTCAGGCCGATCACGGCCTTTGAGAAACCGCACTTGGTGACGTAGTCGCGGGTGCCCATTACCAGCGCCTTGAAAACGGCTTCGGTTTCAGAGGCAGCGACCTCCCGTATCACGGCCGAATCTGCAGCCGTGTCGTAAACGATCAGGTCCTCCTCAAAATCCCTGGCCCGGGCCACCATCCGGCCCTGCCGGTCGAAAACCGCGCTGAGGCCGTCGAAGAGCAGGCTGTCGTTGCCGCCGACCTGGTTCACATAAACCAGCGGCACGCCGTACTTCTTGGCGATGGTGGCATGCATATTTTTTCTGAATCCGATTTTACCCGTGTGAAAAGGCGAGGCGGATATGTTGACGATCAACTCCGCCCCATCCTTGACCATGGCATCCACCGGATCGAAATGATAGATCCGACGCTTGAAGATGTCCTTGTCGTTCCAGAGGTCTTCACATATCGTCAGCCCGATCCTCATTCCCTTGTATAAAAAACTGCGACTCTCTCTACCAGGCTCGAAGTAGCGGCTCTCGTCGAACACATCATAGGTCGGAAGAAGGCGCTTTTGAACCTGATGCCGAATTTGACCGTCTTCGAACAGAACGGCTGAATTGCAAACCCGCTTGCCTTCATCAGCCGGATTGTGATCGACGAAGCCGCATATGACGCCGATGCCGCGGATGGTGTCGAGCATGCGGTTGAGGCTGGCGACATTGGCATCGACAAAATCTTTTTTCTCGACCAGGTCCTGCGGCGGATATCCGGAAATGACCAGCTCCGAAAAAATGACCAGGTCGCAGGACTGCGCAATGGCCTGATCGACGCACTGCCGGATGCGCTCGTTGTTATGCGAGAAATTTGCGATAATCGGATTGACCTGTGCCAAAGCGATTTTCATCTCTTCTCAACCCCACCTAAACCATCATGGCCGTTTGAGCCACTACGGTGTATGAAAATTCTATTTTCGTGTTAAATTTCTTAAGTTTAAATAAACACTAACAAGCAATTCACTCGCGGTCAACGGCCAACGAACCGGCGAAGCCGGCGCTTGCGACAGAAGTTGGTTTACGGTATAACCATCGTCCAGGGAAATATACCTCGACCGGGTTTGGAAAGGAACTTGCGGTGCAACAAGACAACGACCAAGACCACTGCATCATCAGGCGCGTCGACGAATTCGACCTCTCATTTAAGGTGTTCCACGAGTTGATGGCCCGCAAGGTCAACGAGATCCTCCTGGTTTCCACCCCCTATGATGCCTTCATCATGGAAGAAGAAGGCCGGCTGGCAGAGCGCATCATCCACGAATACCGGGGATTGAACCTGTCCCGTCCGCCGCACCTGACCTGGGTTTCCACGGCCCATGAGGCCATCCAGACCCTGGCATGCAAAAGCTTCGATCTGGTCCTCACCATGCCCCGCCTGGACGACATGGACGCATTCGCCCTCAGCCGGCGTATCAAGGAAATCGACCCCGACCTGCCGGTTTTTCTTTTGGCCCACCGCACCAACCGCCATCTCTTCGATCCGGACTACCGCAAAAACCACCCGATCGACAAGATTTTCGTCTGGTCCGGCAACACCGATCTGCTGTTGGCCTTGATCAAAAATGTCGAGGATCAGATGAACATCGACTTCGATACCCAGCGCGCCAAGGTCAGGGTCCTGATCATGGTTGAGGATTCCCCGATCTATTATTCTTCAATCCTGCCGCTGCTCTACAAGGAAATCGTACTTCAAACCCAGGCGGTTATGGAGGACTCGCTCAACGACGAACACCGCATTCTCAGAATGCGTGCGCGACCCAAGATCCTGCTGGCGGAAAATTTTGAAGAAGCCGAAGCCCTCTACCACCGGTTCAAGCCCTATCTCTTGTCTATTTTTTCGGACGTGCGCTTTCCCCGCAATGGTAAAGTGGACGAAGCCGCCGGTCTTTCCTTGTTAAAAATGGTTAGGGCCGAAACGCCGGACATACCGTTGCTGATGCTCAGCTCGGAAGAAAAAAACCGCCAGAAAGCCGATACGATTCCCGCGGTTTTTCTGAACAAGAACGCGCCGGCACTTCACACCGAAATTCGCGAATTTTTCAAGCAGTACCTCGGATTCGGCGATTTCATTTTTCGGCTGCCCGACGACACCGAGGTCGGCCGGGCATCGAACCTGCGTGAAATGCAAAAAATTTTGCCCACCATTCCGGACGCCTCGATCTTCTATCACGCCTGCCGCAACCACTTCTCCAGTTGGCTGATGGCGCGCTCGGAAATCATGCTGGCCACCAAGCTCAAACCGGTCAAGGCAACCGAGTTTGACACCGTCGCCCACCTTAAGAAATTCCTGATCTATTCGGTCGCGGAACGGCGCAAGGGACGGCAGAAGGGCATCATTGCCCAGTTCGATCCCGATCACTACGACCCGGATGCCGAATTTGTCAAGATCGGCAAGGGATCGCTCGGCGGCAAGGCCCGCGGATTGGCCTTCATGTCGATCCAGCTCAAGGAAAACAGCGAGTTCCAAAAACGATTCGGAGACATCGACATTCAAGTACCCCAGACGCTGGTCATCTCAACGGAAGCCTTCGACGAATTCATGTCCGAGAATAATCTAAAAGATGTAACGGCCGGTGAACTGAGTGATATCGAGATTTCGGAGCGTTTTCTTGAGGCCCGTTTGCCTGAGTGGTTGCGACGCAACCTTGAAATGGTGCTCTCCAATCTCGACTATCCCCTGGCAGTGCGGTCATCGAGCCTGCTGGAAGACGCCCAGTTTCAACCCTTCGCCGGGATCTACCGCACCTACATGCTGCCCAACCGGCACCCCGATCTGAATTTGCGACTGGCGCGACTCATACAGGCCATCAAGTTGGTATATGCGTCCACGTACATGGCCGCTCCGCGTGCTTACGCCAAAAGTACGATGCACCGCACGGAAGATGAAAAAATGGCGGTGATCATTCAACATCTGACCGGCTCCCTAAACGGCAGCATGTATTACCCGGCGATTTCAGGCGTGGCCCAGTCTTACAATTTTTATCCCGTCTCCAACATGAAACCCGAAGAAGGAATTGCGCACATCGCCATGGGCCTTGGGAAAACGGTGGTGGAAGGCGGCAAGTCGCTACGTTTCTCATCCCGCTACCCGCAGCTGCTGCCCCAATTTTCAACGGTGGAGGACATCCTGAACAATTCGCAGCGCTTCTTTTTCGCCCTTAACCTGAAGCATTTTCCAAACGATTTCGATACGCTGCAAAAGTTCTCCGATGATGTGACCCTGGTCAAGATCGAGGTCGATGCCGCCGGCGATCATCCGGCCGTGCGCCACCTGTGCAGCACTTACAATCCCCAGGATCACCGCATCCGGGATGTCTACTCACCCCAGGGGTATCCGGTTGTGACGTTCGCCAGCATCCTGAAGTATCAATCGTTTCCTCTGCCGGATATTCTAACGGAGATCCTTGAAATCGGCCGCAGAGGAATGGGTTGTCCGGTGGAAATAGAGTTCGCCGTCAAACTGCCGTTCAACGGTGAGGGTCAAAACGAATTCGCGTTGTTGCAGATTCGTCCGATGGCCATCAGTCGGCACGACCGTAGGGTCGACATCACCCAAGAGGATATGGCAACCGCGTTTTGTTACTCGAGCATGGCCCTGGGCCACGGCTGGGACCGCAGCATCAGCGACATTATCTTTGTGTGCCCCGACACGTTCAATCCCTCGCAGACCGTCGCCATCGCCAAAGAAATCGGTTTTCTCAATGGACGGCTGGTCGCCGCCAACCGAAAATATCTTCTGGTCGGACCGGGGCGCTGGGGCTCGGCCGACCGCTGGTTGGGAATTCCGGCCACCTGGAGCGAAATATCGGGTGTCGGAGCGATGGTCGAGACAAGAGCCGAAGACCTGAACGCCGACCCGTCCCAGGGGTCGCACTTTTTCCACAACATCACCTCGCTGGGAATCAGCTACCTTAATCTGGTCGAAAACGGGAAAGATTTCATCGACTGGCGCTGGCTCGCGACACTACCGGTGGCCGGGGCAACAGCATATGTAAAGCACGTGAACCTCGAACGGCCGATCACCATCAAGATCGACGGCAAGACCTCGCGGGCTGTTCTGATGAAGCCGGCTGCGCCGGAGAGTGAACCCGACTGAAACGGCTGACCCGGACAGACCTAACCGACCCTACGGGCTAAACGGGCTCAACCGGCTAAACCGGCTCAACGGACTCAACTGCCACCGGAAAGGATGTCATTTATGACCGGAGAAAACGATGTTGTCCTGATGTATTTTGAAGATCAGCCTCTGAGTTACGCGCGGATCGAGGAGATCCTCCCGGATGCAAAACCGAACTGGTATCACGTTCGGTTGCTGCTACTGCAATTCCCGCTTCAGGTGGTTACATGGATATTGAGAGATAACTACATCAACGGTGATGAATTCACCATGGACGGCAAACGGATACGGTTGGAGCGGATCGTAGCGCCGCAGCCAGCCCAGACGCCGTCTGAACCCAAAGACAAAAAAACCGTGCGGAAGCAGCCTCTCGAGGGCAAAGTGATATCACTGAAGGATTTAAAAAAAAAATGATTTTACACTCTACGGTCTTGGCGCCTCGAGTCCCGCCGCGAGACGGGCGGGAAAATCATGTCCAACCAATCGTGTAAATGAGCAAAATGGCACCGACAACCAAAATCGTCCTGTCTGCCTCGCGCAGAACGGACATTCCCGCATTTTACCTGACTTGGTTCATGAACTGTCTGGATCGCGGGTTCTTTGAAGTCGCGAATCCCTTCAACCAAAGGGTTGCGCATGTTCCGGCCGGTCCGGACACGGTACACACCATTGTTTTCTGGTCCAAGGATTTCGGTCGATTTCTCGCGGAGGAGATCGGCGAAGAATTGCGGAAAAGAGGGTACAGTCTGTTTTTCAACTTCACGGTCAACTCCAGGTCGCCACTGCTGGAACCGCGGGTCCCGCCGCTGAAAAACCGCCTGGGTCAAATCGAAGCGCTGAGTCGCCGGTTCGGACCGCAATCGATCAACTGGCGTTTCGATCCGCTCTGTTTTTATCGGGAAACCGGCGGATCGGTCGAAAACAACCTGACAGATTTTTCGATCATCGCCCGAAGTGCGCATCGCGCGGGGATCACCCGGTGCATAACGAGCTTCATGGACCATTATCCTAAGATACAGCGTCGACTGGCCGCCGTTCCGGGGTTTTCCTTTGTCGACCCCTCGCCGGTCGAAAAAGCGGCCATCCTTTTGAAACTCGAAACCCGCTTGCGGTCATTTCAAATCGATCTGACCACCTGTTGTGAGAAAAACATCCTGCAAAGGCTGCCCGCAGAAACGAAAATCCGGCCGAGCGCTTGCATTTCAAACACCCTTCTGACTGAGCTATACGGCGGCCACATCTCATTAAAAAAAGACACGGGTCAGCGTCGCCGGCAGGGCTGCGGCTGTCAGGTCTCGGTCGATATCGGCTCTTACCGGGATCAGCCTTGCGGCCACGGCTGCCTGTTCTGCTATGCCAATCCGCGCGGCGGTGCCAACCCGTCATCGCCTGGGAATCCCGATCCTTGCATCACACTGCCGTCCCAAAATGATGCCGCAGAAAGAGTGATTTGACATGCGCATCGGCCCACTGAATCTGGCAAACTCCGCGGTCCTGGCGCCGCTGGCCGGTATTACCGACCTGCCCTTCCGCCTGCTGGTCAAACAATCCGGATGCGCACTGGTTTATTCCGAAATGATCAGTGCCAACGCCCTGGTGCGCGAATCGACCAAGACGCTCAAGATGCTCGACAGTACGACGGAAGAAAAGCCCCTGAGCGTTCAGATCTTCGGTACCGAGCCGGCAATCATGGCCCAAGCCGCCCGAATGGTCGCCTCTTCGGGAGCGGACCTGCTGGACATCAATTGCGGGTGTGCCGTGAAAAAAATCGCAAAGACCGGTTCGGGTGTTGCCTTGATGCGAGAACCGAAGACGGCCGAAGCCCTCTTTCGAGCGGTTCGTCGGACCGTCGACATCCCCTTGACGATCAAAATCCGCTCCGGCTGGGATGTCAGTGGTCGACAGGCGATCGAATTCGCCCGTCTGGCGGAGGCATGCGGTATCGATGCAATTGCCGTGCACCCGCGGACGGCAACCCAGGGTTTTCGCGGGCAGTCCGACTGGTCGGTCATCGCGGCTGTCAAGGACGCCGTTTCGATCCCCGTCATTGGAAACGGAGATATCCTCAGTGCCCGGGATGCGGTGCGGATGGAGGCAGATACCGGGTGTGACGCCATCATGATCGGCAGGGCGGCCATCGGCAATCCCTGGATTTTCAGCCGCTACCTGGCGCTGAAGACCGGGCAGACGGAACCGAATGTGGATCTTGCAATGAGGATTGAGACAATGATCCGGTATGTCCGGGCGATGGTCGACTACCGGGGCGAGAGCCGCGCCTGCCATATGCTGCGCAGCCGTCTCGGCTGGTTTGTCAAGGGCCTCCCGCATGCCGGCGCCTTCAGGGAAGCCATCAAATCGGTCACCGCCGAAGATGAGGCTCTGGCGGCGATTGATACCTTCTGCGCGACACTCGAAAAAAGATCGATACCGGAACATGAAATCGGTGCTACAGACGACGAGGGCTTCGCCGCTGCCGAAGATTCAGGCACGAAACAACAGCCGGCGATCGCCGGCCCGCGGAACCGATGAAAAAAGAATCCACCCGTTCCGTTTAGGGTCACGGTAAGAAATAATTCCACAAGATTGCGCCGGATTTGGGTTCGTCTACAAGGCACATCCAGCGGCGCATATCGAGATAAGTGTCGGTGGATGTAACGCAGTAGACGATCCAAAAGACAAGCAAGATGTGGCATTATTTCTTGCTGGGGCCCTTACTTCTTCAAGCGCAGACCTTGGCCCTCTTTAAAACCACTGCCTGAAACCGACACCGCCCGGGCAGTGTCTTCGGACACCGTTTTCACCTCGATTTCACCGACTTTAGGGCCCGGCGGAAGATAGCGGTGTCCGCCGTACCCCTCGATGGATTGCCGGCTATCGTAGACCTCGAAAATATCACCGGCCTGTACATTCGATCGGCTGCCGGCCGCCATCAGAATGTCAGCGGCGTCGACCGCAACGATGTAACTCTTCCACGCCTGCCGTTCGATGGCCTTGCAGAGGTTGTCTTTCACGTCATCGATGATCTCGGCCAGAGACGGTTCGATAAAATAGGGTTCGATCCGGTTTTGGGCGCGGATCAGCTCGACATCGGGTTCCTCAACCTCTATTTTGTGCGACAGCGTTTGGTCGAATATCTTGGTGGCAGTGGCCGTGTCGTAGAGTTCGATCAGGGCTTCAACCTGTACGTAGTAATGGCTGCTCCTTAAAAACCAGAACCCCTTGATTTTTTCGTCGACATTGATGCTGGTGATCTTGCCCACCAGCACGGCATTGAGGCCGAAAGGTCGTCCGGTCATGGCCAAACTGAAGTTATCGACCGCACCGGAAGCCAAAAGCGGCAAGTTGACAAGGCCTTCGGGGAAATCTCCGCCGCCGGGTTTAATGAAAAGGATGTCGGTGCACTTCTCTTGGATAGCTTGCAGGAGATTGTCCTGAAAGAAGTCCTTTAGCATGGAGTCGCCGAAAATACTCTCCATCCGAAAAGGAACGACGCCGATTTTCTTTTTCAGCCGTTTGTCGTAGGCGCTGGCAGGCTCCTTCACCGCTGACGGCAGGCTCGGGCCCCCACCCGACCATTTGGAGCAGCCGCCGGCGACGATCGGCAGCAGAAACAAAATCGTCCAGGCCACAATACGCTTCCGCCGATCCCGCCATTCTCGAAGCGTCATCTACACGATCCTCCTTTAAAGCCCAGACTGTGTCGAAATAGGCCATTTAAAAATGAACCTCTTGTAATGGAATCGATAAGTGTTGTCAATCGCAAGGCAAACTCCGGATGGGGTGATTCTTGACAGCGAATTTTCTTTCTGATAACAAATCAATATCATTAATTATTCTTAACAAAGGGGAGATATTGATGACCTCGATCGACGAACAGATCCTCAAGGCAACCAAAGAGATCGTGGTTAAATTCATTGAAACCGGCCGCCTCTCACCCAGCGGTTTCGGCGAAACCTTCAAGAGCGTTTACCGCACGGTCGAAAAGACCGTCAAGGGGAATAAACCTCAGGCCGTCGAACCGCCGAAACCGGCCAAATAGCACTTATGTCAGGCGGTGCTATTCGACCAGCCACACAGTGCGATTCTGGGTCTGACTGGCAATATAGTCGAATTCGCGATTTCTTCTATTCGCCTAATGGGCTTCGGCCCAATTCGTCCCCCACGCCATGTTGACCTTCAGCGGCACTTTGAGTTCCCAGACACCTTCCATGATCGACCGGATCAGCTCTTTCACCGGCTCGAGCTCATCGGGCGGCACCTCGAAGACCAGTTCGTCGTGAACCGACAGGAGCATGGCGGTCTTATGCTTCTTCTCCCGCAGCGCCGCATCGATCCGAATCATCGCGATTTTGATCAAATCGGCGGCCGAGCCTTGAATAGGGGTGTTGACGGCTGTCCGCTCTGCAAACTGACGAACGGTTGCATTGGGGCTCTTGATGTCCGGCAGCAACCGGATGCGACCGAGCAGTGTGCTGGTCCGCCTGGTGGCGCCCGCCTCTTTGATGGCGCGTTGCACAAAACGGTGTACCCCCTCATAACGGGCAAAGTAGTTGTCGATGTAGACCTTTGCCATTTTCTGGCTGATATCAAGCTGCCGTGACAAGCCGAATGGGCTCATCCCGTAGATGATGCCGAAGTTGATCGCCTTGGCCTGCCGGCGCAGTTCGGAGGTCACCGCTTCCGTCGCCACCTGAAAGACCTCGGCCGCCGTGCGCGTGTGAATGTCCTCTCCGTCCTTGAAGGCCTGAATCAGACGCTTGTCGTCCGAAACATGCGCCAGAAGGCGCAGCTCGACCTGGGAGTAGTCAGCCGACAGCAGAGTCCAGCCGGAACAGGGGACAAAGGCCCGGCGGATTTCGCGCCCCTCTTCCGTGCGAACCGGGATGTTCTGCAAGTTAGGGTCGGAGCTGCTCAAACGCCCGGTTGCGGTGACAGTCTGATTGAAGGAAGTGTGAATGCGCCCGGTCCGCGGATTGATCAGCTGGATCAGTGCATCGGCATACGTCGTTTTGAGCTTCGAGAGGGTCCGGTGTTCGAGTACCAGGGCCGGAAGTTCGTGCAACCGGGCCAGGGTGGTCAGGACGTTGACATCGGTTGAATAGCCGGTCCTCTTTTTGGTCTTCTTCTGCACCGGCAGGTTAAGTTTTTCAAAAAGGATGTATCCCATCTGCTGGGAGGAATTGATGTTGAAAGGCTCTCCAGCCAGCGCATAGATGGCGTTTTCAAGCTGTTCGAGCCGCTGTTCGAAAGACTTGGACAGCTCCTGCAGCTTGTCCGGATTAACGGTCAGACCCCTCTGTTCCATGCGCATCAACACGGGGACCAGCGGCATTTCGATTTTGTGAAACAATTCGGTCAACCCGATGTCGTCAAGCTCGCGTTCCAGAACTTCTTTGGCCATGAAGGTGATGTCGGCGTCTTCACACGCGTAGGGCACGGCCTTTTCCAGGGACACCTCGGCAAAGCTGGTCATGCCCTTGCCGAGGACCTCGGCAAAGCGGGTCGTCTTGTGATCCAGAAAATCGAGGGCAATCTGATCCAGGTTGTGCGCCCGCTTGGAAGGGTTGATCAGGTAGGAGGCCACCATGGTGTCGAAAAACACACCGTCGAGCGCGATGCCGCAACCCTCGAGTACGAGCCAATCATACTTGATGTTCTGGCCGATCTTCTTGATGCCCGGATCTTCCAGCAGCGGCTTCAGGGTCTGCAGGACCGCCGCGCGGCCGAGCTGGGCCGATGCGTCCTGACAGGTGTGACCGCAGGGAATATAGAATGCCCGGTCTTTTTGCATGGCAAACGAGAGTCCGACCAACTCGGCTTTCAGAGGATCCTGGGAAGTCGTCTCCGTGTCGATGGCTACGGTCCCGGCCTCTCGCAGTGCCTTCACCAGTTCCAGAAATGCGGCTTGATCCAGCACCGCCCGGTAGTCTTTTTTGCGGGGTCGTCGGGTCCGCGCAAAGGTTTGCTGCAGTTGATTGAACTCAAGTTGTTTAAACAACCGCGAGAGTTCTGCGGCATCGGGCCCCGCCAACCGGAAGTGATCCGGTTCGAAGGCCAGGGGTGCACGCACATCGATTCTGACCAGATCACGACTCAGGAAAGCCTGTTCACGAAATCGGATCAGATTCTCCTTTTGTTTTTTCTTAGTGAGCTGATCGATGTTGTCGTACAGGGCTTTCATGTCGCCGTAGGTCTTGATCAACTCCAAAGCGGTCTTCGGTCCGATTCCGGGTACGCCGGGTATATTGTCGGAAGTGTCCCCACTGAGCCCCATGACGTCGACCATCTGGGAGGGTGTCACATCGAATTTTTGGCGCACCACGCCCGTATCGATGACTTCGTCCTTCATGGGGTCCCAGATGGTGGCGTTGTCGGTGACCAGTTGTACGAAATCTTTGTCGCCGGTCACCATCACCACCGTGTAGCCGGCTGCCTCGGCCAGCCGCGCGAGGGTGCCGATCAAATCGTCGGCCTCATAGCCCGCTTTCTCGATGACCGGCAGATTGAACCCTTTTGTGACCTCTTTGATGAACGGAATCTGCATGGCGAGGTCCTCGGGCATCGGTGGACGATTGGCCTTGTAGTCCCGGTACATGTCGTGCCGGAATGTCGGGCCTTTGGCATCAAAAAGCATCGCGGCGTAAACCGGCGAACGGTCCTGCATGAGTTTCAACAGAATGCGGGTAAACCCAAAGACGGCATTTGTGGGCAAGCCTTTGGAGTTCGACAACCCGCGAATGGCGTGATAGGCGCGGTGGATATAGGCGCTGCCGTCGATGAGATAGAGGGTCGGTTTTGGCTGCATGGTTTTGAGAATCCTCTCGGTTTGCGGCTGGCGCATCGAGTGCGGACCGGTGTCCCCGTGCGAATCGTTTCACCCGTGAAGGGGCTATCGTCCCGAGACACTTTCATACCACCCATTGCAACAAACAACAAGGCAGGGGGGGACTGTGACGGGCAATCCTCGGTGACCATAAGAAACCGATAGATTACACCGGGTGACCGGATGCGGCGCGAGGTCGAACCCCTCTTGACGATGCCGACAGGCATGTCGATAATAAGTTTCTATCCATTAATGGCTCTTTTCCGCAGTTTCGGTTAAAAATTGGGAGGTAAACCGGTAAATTATGACAAAGTCAGCCGCCAAAACAAGCGCTTACCGGCGCCGCCGCGAGAAAGAATCGGTTTGCCACTGCTGCGGGGCGACGTTTCCGTTCTGCTGGCGTTGCCGCTGCGGGTTCCGTATCTGTCAAGCCTGCATGCAGGAAAACATATGGGGAATGTCGTGCAACGGCATCACGTGGCAGTGCCCGGATTGCGGGGATCAGAACGGCTTTGGAAATCAGTGACCATTCAAAATATCCTCGACCTGAAGCAATTGTTCGATGTGAAAGTCGGCGGCCAGCCTCGGGTTGGCATACGCCACGAAGGCAACCCCGGCAGCCCTGGCAGCGG
>JARFQH010000254.1 GCA_029287875.1 Desulfobacteraceae bacterium
TCCCGCAAGGCTTTGCTGCGCTTGGTTTTTTCGGGAATCACAACCGCCGCTTCAATTTGTCCCCGCAGTTCGGATTCGATGCGGGCGACCAGCGCCGGGTCCTTTTCCAACGGCAGGAATGGTCGTTTCGGAACACCGGCGTCATTCTTCAGTTTTTCCTGAAGGGCGATAATCGGCTGCATTTCTCCATGGGCAAAATAGATGGCATCCAGCAGGTCTGCTTCGCTGATGTTGCTGCCGCCGCCTTCGACCATGACGATGCCGGTCTTGGAGCCGGCTACGATGATATTGATGTCGGAGCGCTCGAGTTCGCCGATGGCCGGATTGACCATCAGCCGGCCGTCGATGCGTCCCACCCGAACGCAGGCGATTGGTCCGGCAAACGGAATCTCCGATAACTCGAGGGCCGCGGACGCACCGATCATGGCCAGGGTGTCGGGCTCATTTTCCTGATCCATCGACAACACCATGGCGATAACCTGGGTTTCATAACGGTAGCCTTTCGGAAACAGTGGGCGGATAGGGCGGTCGATCAAGCGCGCCGTCAGGGTTTCCTTTTCGCTGGGGCGGCCGATTTCACGCCGAAAATAGTTGCCGGGAATACGGCCGGCAGCGTAGATTTTTTCCTGATACTCGACTGTCAGGGGCAGAAAATCCGATTGTCTTTCCTCCGGGGTCGAAACCACCGTCACCAGGACGGTCGTCTCGCCGTAGCGAACCAAAACGGCACCGGAAGCCTGTTTGGCGACCTTGCCGGTCTCAATGGTCAGTGTTTTCGGCCCGAGCTGGGCTTCTAATAATATTTCCATTTTCATCTCCTAAAAAATAAGCGACTTACCCTTCTGTTATCGCTATGAAAGTCGCTTATACGGGCGAATTCTTCGCGAACGGCGGGTAAAGGGAGTTAAACTCACCGTCCGGCTTACACCGCACTCATTGTGAGTTCCGCCAAGGACATTGGCAGGCGTCAGCGCTTCAAACCGAGGGTTTCGATAATGGCGCGATATCGGTTGACGTCCTTGTTTTTAACGTAGTTCAGGAGCCGGCGACGTCGACCGACCAACATCAGCAAGCCTCTGCGGGAATGGTGATCTTTCTTGTGAAGCTTGAGATGCTCAGTCAGGTAAGAAATTCGGTGGGTCAAAAGCCCGACCTGGACTTCGGGCGATCCGGTGTCCCCCTCGTGTAACTTGAATTTGTCGATCAGTTTCTTTTTCTCTTCCGTTGAGAAGACCACTTTCTTTATTCCTCCTTTTTTTTAAATGCTGGCGGCATCCCAATCCGTTTGTTGCATTAGCCCCTTCAACATCCGGTTGTAAGCCTGCTCTGAATTCAGCCGACTGCCTGGTTGAAAACACAGACGTAGCTTAACCTTTCGCTGTCCCCTTGATATCTCAGAATCGCCAACAGATTCCGATGTGAATCGAGGATCTTTACCAGGCCTTGAGCCTCTTTAAATGAACCCTCATCGAAGTCGTTTTTTTGAACCACTCTGCCATGTTTTACGTAATGAGTCAAAGATTTGTTCGCCACAATGCCCGGAATATCCGGCAGAGCGTCAGCCATCGAAACCATCCGGGTGGAGATCCGGTTTTCACGGGCCAGGGACTCCAGGTCGGTCAGTGTCAGTGCATCAGCAAGAGCGAACCGTCCGCTTTCAACTCTCCGGAGCTCTTTGAGGTGTCCACCGCACCCCAGTCGGCTACCGATATCCGAACAGAGCGTGCGAATGTAAGTCCCGGCCGAGCAGGTGACCTCGAAGCGGACAAACGGCAACTCGATCCCCAGAAGGCGGATGGTTTCGATCTCGACCCGGCGCGGTGGTTTCTGGACCGGTCGTCCCTGGCGGGCATACCGATAAAGCGGGACCCCGCGCAGCTTCAAGGCGGAATACGCCGGTGGGTGCTGCCAGTAAAAACCTTCGAACTGCCTGACGGTCGCGCTCACGCAATCTGCGGAGAGAGCCACCGTCTCGGTTGATGAGATCACCCGGCCGGTGACGTCTTGGGTGTCGGTCTCAACCCCTAGGTGCATAACCGCACGGTATTTTTTGCGGCCGTGCAAAAAAAATTGCGCCAATCGTGTGGCCTGGTTGATACAACATACCAGCACGCCGGTGGCGAAAGGGTCGAGCGTACCGGCGTGACCGACCTTTCGGGCCTTCAGGATTCGTTTGACGGTTGCAACCGCCTTGGCCGAAGACATGTCCGCGCGTTTGTCCAGAACGAGGATACCGCTGGTTCCTGAGACATCCATAATACCCGGCCGGTGTCGACTTAGGGCCCCGGCAAAAAATAATTCCACCTCTTGCTTGTCTTCTGGCCCGTCTACTGCATTACATCCACCCACGCGTATCCCGATATGCGCAGGTGGATGTGCCTTGTAGACAAACCATAATCCGGCGCAATCGTGTGGAATTATTTCTTACCGTGACCCTCATAGTTTCTCCGCCAGTTGGGCAATTTGGGTTTTTACCTCGTAAAGTGGCGCTTCGATCCTGAAACCGGCGGCACTTTGATGGCCGCCGCCGCCGTAAAAGACAGCAACGGCAGCGACATCGACCGAACCATCGGAGCGCAGACTGACATGATACCGATGTCGATTCTGGGTCGCGTCACTTCCATTTTGCAGCTCTTGAATCAGTGCGGCAACCCTTACATCTTCTACTCTGCGGGCATAGTTAATCAAACCGTCGGCATCCTCGGGCTGCGTGCCGGTTTGACGAAGCATTTCTCGTGTCACGGTCATGATTGAGAGCTTGCCGTTGCCGACGATTTCAATCGAATCCAGCGCCAGATTCAGCAGTTTGATGCGGCCGAGGGAATAAGTCCCATATACGTGCCGGGCCACTTCGTGCGGTCTGACGCCTTTTGCCACCATTTCCAGACAGATGGCAAAGGTGGCCTGGTTGGTGTTTGCGAAGCGAAACGATCCGGTATCGGTCAATATTCCGGTATATATCAGTGTGGCCAAATCTTTATCGATCGGGGTCTTCATCCTCACCAACAGATGGTAGACCAGTTCTGCGGTGGCACAGGCTGCCGGCTCGACCAAGCGAACCGTACCGAAACCGGTATTGGTGATATGATGATCGATGTTGATGACAACCGGTATCTTTCGCATCACGGCAGCGGCCGGCCCGACGCGCTCCAGGTCGCCGCAGTCCAGGATCACGGCCGTGTCGAATGCATCCG
>JARFQH010000321.1 GCA_029287875.1 Desulfobacteraceae bacterium
CCATAAACCAGGTTATCGCAAAGATGATGAGCAGTATCCCGACGGCGGTTAAAAGGAGATCCGGCGTCTGCAAGGGCGTCTGATTGATCAAAATGGCCGCAAACCCGCCGCCGATGACCCCGCCGACCAAACCGCCGGTACCTAAGAAACCGTACCAGGTTTTTCCTTCTCCGGTGGTGTAAATGGAATTGGTAAGGCTCCAGAACTGTTCGACCAGCACAACGCCGGCAATGTCTACGAAGACGTATAGAGCGATCGGCACTATCGGACTGGGGAAATTGACCACGGTGCGAAACAGCACCAGAACCGCACTAAATACCAGGCAGGTGCCCAAAACGACGTTGATACGGCTGTAAAGCTGCACGAGTTTATGATAATATGTAATTAAAACGCCCATGGTAATGGCGGTCATGATCCACACGTAGGGCAGCTGTTCGGCCCCCAGCGACCCGATAAAAAGCGAGCGGCTGGCCGGTTTTAA
The DNA here is from genome assembly GCA_029287875.1 of Desulfobacteraceae bacterium. GTDB lineage: Bacteria > Desulfobacterota > Desulfobacteria > Desulfobacterales > SG8-13 > JARFQH01. The sequence continues at coordinate 482 of JARFQH010000321.1, forward strand.
TTGATACAACGCCATGATAATTAGGAAAAAATTGAGAAAGAGCAACGCAGACCTTTTGCCAATGTGGTGCAGGGCCAAATATTTGGCTTTACAAAAGTCGGCAAGATCCTGGGTTGGTGTTTGTTCTTGCATTTTAATCCTTGTTTAGTATAAATGGCAAATAATGCAAGCTACGGTAAAACTTGTCACGGTTTTTATTGTCTTTTTAACGGTCGCGATACCGTCCGCGGCTCAACCGCCTTCATCTGTGTTAGAGGAGAGCTGTGACCCCAGGTTGCAGAAGGGGCTTGCAGATTGTCTGACTTCCCTGCGGCTGAACACGGCCGCTGAACGCAAAGCCCTCAGTATTGCCCTGGTTGATATCACGGATCCCTCAGCCCCCCGGCATGCGTATATCAATCCCAATGAAATGATGTATGCCGCCAGCCTGCCCAAAATAGCCATTCTTCTGGGTGCCTTTGAACGCATTAAAAACGGCGAAATGGACCTTGATGAAACCACCCGTGATAAGCTCACGCAAATGATCCGCAACTCATCGAATCAGGCCGCCACCGAGATGCTCAACCGTGTCGGCAAGGGCTATCTGGCCGGCTTGCTCCAGTCCCCTCAATATCGCCTTTACGATCCGGATCGCAACGGCGGTCTGTGGGTAGGAAAAGAATACAGCAAATCGGGTGCCTGGCGGCGCGACCCGCTCCACAACCTTTCCCATGGCGCCACCGTATTGCAGGTGGCCCGTTTCTACTATATGCTGGAAAATGGCCAGCTGGTATCGCCGGAATCCAGCCGCCAGATGAAATCAATCCTCGCCCAACCGGCCATCAATCATAAATTTGTCAAAGGGCTAAAGACCCAACATCCGGACTCTCGTATTTATCGAAAATCCGGAACCTGGGGGCCTTATCATGCCGACAGCGCCATCATCGAACATGACGGTCGGCGTTACATCGCCGTGGCCCTGGCAAAAAGTCCGCAGGGCGGCCGCTGGCTCTGCGACCTGATTGTGGCCATGGATAGCCTCATTTTTGAGACCGGTCCTTCTCTTCAATAGATTTTCTTTCCTGGTAGTGCCTCTCGATGAGTCGATGAATCCGGGTCGCTAAGGTCTGGTGCGCCACTGCCGAGTTTTTCCGTAGCACATTCGACATCACCACCACCATGTAAAAAAGTTGCCCCTTGCCCGCCGGGTGTTCGACAATCGCCACGGAGTTCAGCATATTGGTCACATTGCCGTGGTATTTGCGGCATTTGAAATCAGGCTCGGGCTTGCACTTGTACAACGAGCCGGATTTAAAATAAACGGCGGCCGGGGATAGTGCCGGCGACGAGGCGTAGCGAATGCGGCGCTGGGTCATGTAAGTCAGGCGCTTGATCTCGCGGCTGGAAAAGACATCCACGAGCCGCCCCTGCTCCATTTTAATGAGAAACCGCATCAGTTCCCGGGGATTGGCATAACTGGTGGTGCCCGGTACCATTTTCTTGCCGTTGCGGGTGAAAAAAGAACCCTGCCGAAGCTGCTTAATATCGAGCCCGTTGCGGGTTAGCGGTTCTTGCAAGGCCTTCGTCAGCAGCGCCGCCAGTTCTTTTTTGGGTGATTCCTTGAAAAAACGCCTTCCGGCCTCCGGGCTCAACGGATACTCGCTGCCGAATTGAACCAGCAGCATCAGTTCCCGCATGACCATACTGGCGGCCGCGTTGGAGCTGGCTGAAAGCATCCAGTCCAGGTAAGTCCAGAGACTGGCCCGATCGCCCTCCTGAATCGGCCGGTACCAAATTTTAGGGCCGTCCGGCTCCCAAAAAGGTGCCTTGTGGTGGTCGGAAATGATAAACGAGTCGGCGGTCACCACGGTATTGCGAAGAACCTTCAGCCGGGCCTCGATGTCGTCGGGGTAAATGTCGGCCAGGGCCTGGAAAATACCGAGAACCACAATGAGCTTGCCCACACTGCCCGGATTGGCTTGGTAATCCCCCCGGTGTTCGACGTAACGCGGGTTTTCGGGATCACTTAAATCCATGAGGGAAATCCCGTAGCGGTCGGCCTCACCGCCCAGCAGTTGTTTCACCTTACCGGTAAATTCGGGATCCGCCGCTGGAATCTGAAAGTCTGCTTGGTCGGGCATCCGCAAATCCACCTGTTCCAGGTTGAGCAAGGCGCCGGCCGGTAACTGCCTTCCCCGCACCGTGCCATTTTGAGCCAGACGAAACCCCTCCAGGCGGATGATGCCGGTGAACGGATAACCGTCCAGGGGATAGCCCCATACCGCAGGGACACCGGTTAGCAGCAGTATAATAACAATTAACAATTTAAGCGGTTTCATTGGTTCCCCCCTGTCGGTACGGCATCCAGGTCAACGCCGGCCGGATAGGCTTGCTGCAGCCCTTGGTCCAGGCTGTTTAAAAAAAGATTCTGCCGGGCCCGGGCGCTTTCCAAAAACGGCCGGATCTGAAACAACACCAGTTTTTCCTGGTAAAAACCGAATTCGATATCGGCCGGTACGGGTTGACCGGCGGCATCCAGCAGCCGGGGAAAGCGTTGCGGCACAGCGGCGGCAAAATCCACCAGAATGTCTATTTCTTTTGGGGTCAATACGTTCTCAGCCCCGCTGGCGGAAATTTTCGACATGCCGCCATCACCCAGAAGAACCCGCTTGTAAGGCTCGCTGGCGTGATACATGAGCCGTACGTAACCGGTGGGCGTGTGAATGCGCAATTCCTCGGCGGTCTGACCGGAAACCGCCCCGCCGACACCCTCGTTGACGGCGATGGTCAGCCAGTCGCGCTGCCCGGTATCCACATCCGCCGTCACCATGACGCCGGATTTTTCTGCGGGCACGCTCTGCATTAACAAGACAGAGACGTAAACATGCTCGGGATGATCCATGTAAGCCTGCCGCCAGCGATAGGCCCGCTCGGTGAAGGGCGAGGCCCAGACCCGCCGGATGGCCGCCAGCACATTTTCAAACCCCACCACATTCGCTTCGGTCAGGTTGAGACCGGCTCCGGTAAACCCGGGCAAGTCTTCCACATTGGTATCACTGCGCACAAAAACCCCGTAGGTGCCGTCCGGACCGAAGGTCTTGTTCATGGCCGCGTAAAGACGGTTGCGAAAATCCTGGCCCGGTTCGGCCTGGACGATCCAATCGCGCATCTTTTTCAGGAACCCGCGGGTCGCCTGCTCCTGCCTGGCAGGTGAATTTTTCAGTCTCTCGATCAAGGCATACTGGTCCTGCATCCAAGTAAAAACAGACGGTCCACCCGGCTCGATGGGCCGTTCCAGCAGCGTTCGGAACTGGCCGAAGGGAATCACCAGCCCCTCGGTGACGGCCTCTGTAAAATGATATTTGAGCTCGCCGAGGTTGGCGGCTTTGGGTCCTGAAATCCGGCCCGAATCCTTAGCCCGAATATTTTGAAGCGGCATAAAACGGTGATTCGTCAGGTCCAGTTTCTCCAGCTCTGGTCGAATCAGGGTCAGTTTTGTTTTGGATTCTTCGGCAAAAACCGTATCCCACCCGGGATTGTCTTCCTGAAGCTGCACGACGCCCCGCGGGCTGACGGCCAGCACCACCCGCCGGCCTTCTTTGGCGGTAATCTGCGATAGCAGCCGTTTTGAGACGGCCACGTTGGGAATTCCCAGGTTGCGAGCCAGCAGTTGAACATGCGATAACATGTTGCCTTTACCGGCGGTGATAATGCCGGCCACCGGCGGCAGGTTCTCCGTGGTGGCGGCCAGAACGTAAATCCCGTTGCGCTCCAGGTTGGCAATCGAATCCCCCGGCCGGAAAACCCGCAATACACCGCGGGCCAGGCCGGGATTGAGACCGTTTAATCCGGCGTCAACGGTCTGATTAAATAAGGTATTGCGGATTCCAAGCTGCCGATTGGCGTCTGCCATCAAACCGTCGAGAACCTCCGCGTAAAAGAGCAGCAAACTGCCCCGCAAACGGTCATGGACATAACGCCGTGTCAGCGGTTCAAGAATTTCCAAAACCGAAATGGCCTCGTCAAACTGAAACCGCAGGGTTCGGTCCGCCCATTCAGGCACGCGTGCGGCATAGACCAATTCGTTCTTATACTCATTTAAGCGCGGTCGGCCTTCACTGATTTCGGCCAGGCTTTCCTGCACTGCCTTGCGCTGTCGCATGGAAATCAAGCCGATGCCGTACAGGCCCTCAACACAGTCTTGCAGCCAGCTCAGGCGCTGACGCCGGTTGGCCCGGGCGATGCCCTCTAGTAAGGCCGTGCTGCTGCGGAACATATCACCTTCTATCGAGTGGCTGGTATCCAAAACCGCCAGCATTTGCTCGGGCCGACCGGCTTCCGGCAAGCCATCTCGCAGGGCCGCCAGCAGACGTCCGGCTTCGGAGAAACGCACAGCGCTGTCGCGGGCATCATCAAATTTGGCGGCGCTTTCGACAAGCAGGCGGGCCAGGCGCTTGTTCCTGACCTGTTTGGCCAGGGAACGGATTTGTTTCTGGATATCCTGCGGCCGGTAGACTTCTTCGATAGTGACCGCCAGGCGCTCGTAGTCTTCTGCCAAGTCGGTTGCGCCGCGTTGGGCGGCATAGGACCGCACCTGGGCAGCATCGCCTAATTCGGGTTTGACATGAATTTTAATGCGCAGTTTTTCAAAATTTTTATCACTTTCCGCGATAGCTAAGGACAGTTGGCGCATTTCAGTGGTGGGTGCACCTTGGCGCCCGTGGGGAAAAAATCGCACCGCTTCACGCAAGGATAGAAAATACTGCCGGCGCCAGCTGGGTTCTGCCGTCAAGGCCAAAAGCAAATTCCGCCCGCCGCTGGTTTCATCTTCTACCTGCAGGGCTCCCCGGTAATAACGCGCCTTGCGGAAAATCCAGCCGTCATCGGCACGGATCAAAAACTGCTCCAGGATCATCTGTTTGAGGATGTCCGCAGACTCCGGCTGCGTCAGAAGATCCTCCGGTTTGACATCCGCAAATACATTGGCAATGTAGTAGCCGTTGTCCCGCAATAATTTGACGCGTTCGGTCCACTCGCCGTGCTGCACACCACCGCCGTGCTCTTTGCAGGCATACTCTTTGGGCGGCTGGATGGTGCCGTCGTTGCAAAACCAGCGAATTCGCTTAAACGGCCCGCGGGAAGATGTCTTCATCTCCTGCACCCAGCCTTGTAAAACCTCACCGGCAGGAAGGCTGGCCCGAACAGTGTTAATAACCGTCACCAACAGCCCGGTAACCAAAATGTATATCAGAAAATGCCGCTTCACTCTGTCAGGTCCTTACACGCTGCATGTACGACAGTCGAGGATGCCCCATCTTTCCCAAAAGCTCAAAACAATGGCGAATTCATCTATAATTTGTAATTTTGAAAATATGAAACGCTCAGCTTGGGACCCAATGCAGGCCTTCGGCCGCAACCAAATCAGTGTTCAGGTTTCGGGTTTCAGGATTTGGGGTTTGCTGACACCTGACACCTATAACCCTATTCCCGATGATTCAAGTGGATTCACTTTAACGACCCATCTTCGCATCTTGCGGAGAAGTTACGATCTAAGACTCTAACTTCGTTCAGGTAAACCCCGTCCCTGCCGAGGGACCCCCGATGTTTGACGGTTCCGGAAAAATGGTGAAGCCTCCCAGGACGTGAACCGCTCAAATTCACGAACCAGAGAAGGCTCCATGGAAACTTTAGAGAATCTAAGCCACACGCGGCGGTTATGCAAGTATCATTTATGTGCTTTAAAATAAGGTTAAAATCTCTCAACGTGACGTTTGCCTCCCTCGTTTTCCCCTATTTTTAACCTTTTTAGGGGGGTTGCAAAGAGCTATAAACTAATTAACGAGTCGAAAGGAGAAAAACCATGAAAAACAGAATGTCCATTTTTTTGATTGCTTTGAGTCTATCGGCCGGCTTGGCGCTGGAGATGCCGACGAATGCCCGTGCCCAAGGGATATATAGGGAACGATGGTGAAAAGTTGACGAAATTTGTGAATGAGTCATCGCCAACCATGGCAGGAAATCCCGTATTGATGCCTTGGAGACACTTAACCATATCATCGTCCGGCAAAGCAAACTTGTT